>NZ_JBEXCY010000248.1:0-15809 GCF_040605515.1 Dactylosporangium sp. NPDC005572
AGCTGAAGTACCACGTGCAGACCTCCGGCCGGTCGCTGCACGCGCAGGAGATGGAGGCTCGCCGGCCGGCAGGCGCACTGCGCGCCAGGTGCCCGTCAGCGCCGCGACGGCCGCGACGAGCAGCACGACGGCGGCGACCGCCGGGGCGGCGAGCAGGCCGGCGCGGAACGGGAAGTCGGGCGGGACGACGCCGCGGTCGAGCAGCCCGGCCCGCACCCAGCGGGCGGCCAGCCAGCCCAGCGGCAGGCCGAGGACGAGGGCGACGACGCCGAGCGCGAGCACCTCGGCGAGGACCAGCCGGCGGACCTGGCCGCGGGTGGCGGCGACGGAGCGCAGCAGGGTCAGCTCGCGGCGGCGCTGCCGGACGGCGAGGCCGACGGTGGCGGCGACGACGAACCCGACGAGCAGCACCACGTAGCCGCCGAAGGCCGCGCCGATCTCGACGAGCAGCGCCGCGGCCCGGGCGCCGGCGGGGTGCTCGACCCGCCCGCGGTCGGCGCCGCGGAGCACCGGGAACTCGCCGGCGGCCCGGTGCAGCTCGGCGGGGTCGAAGTGGCCGGACACGACGAGGGCGTCGGCCCGGCCGGGGCGCGGGTTGAGGGCGAGCGCGTGGGCGGGCGCGAAGTACACGCCGGGGCCGTCGGCGACGCGGCCCACCCGATAGTGCCGGGAGACCCCACCCACCCACAGCTCGACCGTGCCGCCGGGAGGCGGGCCGCCGGACAGGGCGACCTCGTCGTCGGCCAGGGGTGCGGCGCCGAGCCACGTGTGGCCGGACGTCGGCACGCCGCCGGCGACGACCGGAATCGTCACGTCGGGGACGACCGCCGTGACACCCGGCACCGAACGGAGCCGGTCGGCCAGGGACAGCGGCACCGTGCCGCCCTCGGGCAGTCCGACGGTGGACGTCGTCTGCGTGCCGTCGAGGTCGGTGCCGATCACCGTCAGGTCGGGGCGGGCGACGACCGCGTCGGCCGCCGCGTAGCGGACCGGCGCGGGCGAGAACCGCAGCCCCGACTCGACGAGCGAGCCCATGGCGAGCAGGATCGCGACGCCCGCCGTGAGCGCGACCAGGGTGGCCACGGCGGTGCCGGGACGGTGCCGCAGGGAGCGCAGCGCGAGGCGAGTCATCACGCCTTCGACGCTAGGAAACCCCGCGGCCCCGGACCATCCAGCCAGGTAGAGCTTTGACGGTATAGCAGGCGCTACCTTCGTCAGGGGTTCGCGGCCTCCACCAGCTTCGCCAGGTTGTCCCCGGCGAGCCGCTCTCCCATGAACGCCGCGAGGCGGGACAGCGGGAGGCTCGCCATGAGCGCGAACATCTCCGGGTCGGCGACCAGTCCGCCCCCGCTCTCCGTGGCGATGGCCGCGAACGCCTCGCCGAGCACCGCGGCGCCCTGCGGGTCCGCGAACCACTCGCCGAGCGTGGACTCCGGCGTCAGCGGCCGCCGCTCGTCGTCGCCGTCGAGCACCAGAGAGGCGGAGGCGTGGAGGTCACGCGACGAGGAGCCGACGGAGAAGGAATAGTCCCCGGGCTCGACAACCCAGCGGCCCAGGTCGACGTCCCAGTACGCCAGGTCCTCGAACGGCACGAACAGCGAGACCTCGGCCGCCGTGCCGGCCGCGATGAACACGTTCTCGAAGGCGCGAAGCTCCCGTGGCGCGCGGCGGACCCGGGACGCGGGCTTCCCGCAGTACACCTGGACCACCTCGCGGCCGTCCCGCGAACCGGTGTTGGTGACGGTGATCCGCACCGATACCCCGCCATCGACCACAGCCACTGACGCCGGGCCGTAGGAGAACGTGGTGTAGGACAGGCCGAAGCCGAACGGGTACGCGACCGCCTGCTCCCGCGCGTCGAAGGCGCGGTAGCCGACGTGGACGCCCTCGCCGTACCGGACGTGGCCCTGCTCCCCCGGCCAGTCCAGGAACGCCGGATGGTCGGACAGGCGCAGCGGGATCGTCTCGGCGAGCCGGCCCGACGGGTTGACCCGGCCGAACAGCACGTCCGCGATCGCGCCGCCGCCGGCCTGCCCGAGCAGCCAGCCCTCGACGAGCGCGGGCACGGCGGCGTCCCACGGCGTGGTGCGCACGACGGCGCCGTTGGACAGCACGACGACGGTACGCGGGTTGGCCGCCGCGACCCGGGTGATGAGCTCGACGTGCGCGGCCGGCAGGTCCCACGACTCGCGGTCCGCGCCCTCGGTCTCCCGCTCGGTGCCGGCGAACACGACCGCCACCGACGCCTCCCGGGCGAGCGCGACGGCCGCCTCGATGTCGTCGTAGCCCGGCGCGAACGTGACGGGCCCGCCGGCCAGGGCAGTGATCTCGGCGAGCGCGGTGTCGAGCCGGGTCGGGTTGATCTGCGAGCTGCCGCCTCCCTGGTACCGCGGCGTCCGCGCCTGCTCGCCGACGACCGCGATCGACGCGTCGGGGGCCAGCGGCAGCACCCCGCCGTCGTTCTTCAGCAGCACGATGCCCCGCCCGGCGACCTCGCGGGCGAGCGCGTGGTGGGCGTCGGCGTCGTACGAATACGAACCGCGGGCGGCCGCGGCCCGGCGCACGAGCGCCGCGACCCGTGCGGCGGCCGCGTCGAGCTCGGGCGACCCGCCGGTGGCGACGAGTGCCCGGTCGCCGGCCGGGTCGGGGCCCGGCATCGTGAGGTCGAGGCCGGCCCGGACGGCGGCGACCCGGTCGACGACCGCGCCCCAGTCCGACACGACGACACCCTCGTAGCCCCACTCGTCGCGCAGCACCTCGGTGAGCAGCCAGGGGTGCTGGGAGGCGTGGACGCCGTTGATCCGGTTGTACGAGCACATGACGGTCCACGGGCGCGCCTGCTGGACGACCCGCTGGAACGCGCGCAGGTACAGCTCGCGCAGCGTCCGCTCGTCGACGTCGGCGCTGACCCGCATCCGGTCGGTCTCCTGGCTGTTGATCGCGAAGTGCTTCAGCGACGCGCCGACCTCGCGGCTCTGCAGGCCGCGCACCCACTCGACGGCGAGCACACCGGTGAGCAGCGGGTCCTCGGAGAGGTACTCGAAGTTGCGCCCGCCCAGCGGGTGCCGCTTGAGGTTGATGCCGGGCCCGAGCAGCACCGACACGTCCATGGCCCGGGACTCGTCGCCGAGCGCCTCGCCGACGCGGCGGGCGAGCGCGGGGTCCCAGGTCGAGCCGAGCGCGACGGCCGGCGGGAAGCAGGTCGACGCCTCGCTGGCCAGGATGCCCAGGTGGTCGGCGCCGGCGAGCTGCTTGCGCACGCCGTGCGGGCCGTCGGTGAGCATGACGTCCGGCAGGCCGGCGACCGCCTTGGTCCGCCAGAAGCTCTCGCCGCTGGTGAGCGCGGCCTTCTCCTCGAGGTCCACCGGCACTCCTTACCTAGTACTTAGTAGGTAGTAAGATAGCCGGGTGGCGGTTGGACCGGCAAGAGGCACGCGGCGCGAGCGGTCCCGGCTGCCGGCGGCGCAGCGGCGGGAGCAGATCATCGCGGCGACCACCGCGCTGGTCGCCGAGCGCGGGTTCTGGGGCCTGTCGATGCAGGACGTCGCCGACGACTGCGGGCTCACCGTGCCCGGGCTGCTGCACCACGTCGGGTCGAAGGACGGGCTGCTGGTCGCGGTGCTGGAGCACCGCGACGCCGAGGACGTGCGCTCTCTCGAGGCGGCGCTGGGTGTACCGCGTGAGGCCGCCAGCCTGCGCGAGCTGTGCGCCGCGCTGGTGCGCCGCAACGCCGCCCAGCCGGAGATCGTGCGGCTGTTCACAGTGCTCGCGGCCGAGTCGCTCGCCCCCGACCATCCGGCCCACGACTACTTCGTCGCCCGCCAGCGCACCGTGCTCGTCGGGCTCGCCACCGCGGCCAAGGGCACCTGCCCGGACCCCGACGCCCTGGCCCGGCTGGTCATGGCCACGATGGACGGCCTGCAGCTGGTGTGGCTGCGCGACCCGGGCACGTACGACCTGGTCGCTATGTGGGAGGAGGCGGCGGCGGCACTCTTCGGCGCATCGGCGTGAACAGCGCCGCCAGCGCCGTCAGCGTGACCGCGGCGCCGCCGCAGGCCAGGGTCGCCGCGACGCCCCACCGCCCGGCCGCCGTGGTGAGCACGGCAGCGCCGAGCGGCGCGAGGGTCAGCTGGAGCGTCCAGAACGCGGCGGTGACCCGCCCGAGCAGGTGGGACGGGGTCACCTCCTGGCGCAGCGACATCGACGCGATGCCGGCCACCCCGGAGCAGAGCAGCACGGCCGCGGCAAGGACCGCGATCGCCACCACCGACCGGCTGAACCCGACCGCCGCCACCAGCAGCCCGGCAAGGGTGTAGGCGCCGATCCACAGCGGCCCGAAGCCGGCCCGGCGGCGCAGCCACGCCACGGCCATCGACGCGACCAGGGAGCCGACGACGGCCGCGGTCATGACGGTACCGACGACGCCGTCGGGCTGCCCGAGGTCGTGCGTGAGGTGGTAGATGACGACGTCGTCGAGCGCGCTCGTCACCGCCAGCACGACGGTGAGCAGCACGGTCAGCGGCAGGAGCAGGGGATGCCGCCGGATGAACCGGACCCCGGCCGCGAGCCCGCCCTCGGTGGCGACCGGCTCGACCGGCCGCACCCGCACGAACGACAGCAGGGCCGCCGACAGCGCGAACGTGCCGGCATCGACGGCGATCGCCACCGCCGGGCTCGTCGCGCCGGACAGCAGGCCCGCGACCGCCGGCCCGGCCAGGGCGGCAACCGCGTAGGCGCTGTAGAGCCGGCCGTTGGCCTCGGTGATCTTCTCCAGGGGAACCAGCCCCGGCACCACGGTCACGTACGTGACCTGGAAGACCATCGAGAACACCGCGGCGAGCGGCACCGCCGTCATGACCAGCCACAGGTGGTCGCCGCCGAGCGCGACGGCGCCGAAGAGCAGGCAGCGGGCGACGTCGCAGAGCCGCAGCAGCAGCCGGCGGTCGAAGCGGTCGGCGAGCGGCCCGGCGACGATCCCGGTGAGCAGCGTGGCCAGGGCGCCCAGCGCGGTCACCGCGCCGACCTGGGCGACCGTCCCGCCGCCGCGCAGGATCAGCAGCGGGATCGCGACGAGCGCGACCGCGTCCCCGAACGCCGAGAGGGTCTGGGCGGACAGGAACGCCGCGAAACCGCGGCTCATCCCAGCGTTTGCAGCAGCTGTCGTACCGCGGGTCGCGGCAGATCGAGCAGCCGCGCGTCCAGGTGTGCGGGCCGGGCGACGAGGCCGGCCGCCCGCGCCCGCGCCTCGTTCCTGGTGAGGTTGCCGCCGCTACCTTTGACGAGCGCCTCGGAAAGCACGTTGCCGATCTTGCCATGGGCGTGCGTGAGCAGCCACCCCGCCGCGCCGCCGGCACCGGCCTCGGCGCTCGCCTCGACGATCGCGTGCTGCGGATCCGGAGTGCTTCGGCGGTACCGCAGCGCGTACTTCCCGGCGACCAGCTCCCGCAGCGCGGCCTGCCCAGCGGCGTCGGCCAGGTCGGGGTGCCGGTTCGGCACGAGCAGCGTGAGCCGCTCGGCGTTCACCGCCAGCAGCGCCCGCAGCAGCCACGGCCCGGGGTCGCCGGTGAGGTCGACGTCGGCCCGGCTCGCCTTTGCGGTCGGCCCGCCGCCGAACAGCTCCGCCGGGGACTTCGCCGTGCGGCCTTCCAGGGATTGACTGCCGTGCGTGTAGATGTTGACGGCGGTGCGGGCGAGCCGCTTCTCCAGGGCCGGCCAGGTGCCCGCGGTCGGCCGGCACACGTAGAGGTCGCTCGCGCTGCCGACGGCCTGCGCCCCGTGGTACCGGTTGAAGGCCGGCAGGATCGCCTCGATCGCCAGGTCGAGGTCGAGCACGGCGCGCTGCACCTTGAGACCGAGGGCCGGGGTCAGCGGGCTGAAGCCGTAGGCCATGACGAGCCGCCCGTTGGCCCGGTCGCCGAGCGCCTGCGCACCCCGGCCGAGGAACAGCTGCACGCCCTCGGGCGTGTACGGCGGGTCGGTGAACACCAGGTCGGCGCTGCCCGCGACCACCGGCGGCAGGCCGAAGCGCAGGTCGGCGTGCCAGCACTCGATGCCCGGGTCGCGGGCGGCGATGTACTCCAGCAGCCGGTCGTCGACGTCGACCACCGTCACCCGCAGGCCCGGGTTGACCTGGCGGACGGCGAGCGAGGTGAGGTCGTGGTCGCCGACGCAGACCAGGTGGGCGCCGGTCAGGTCGAACGTCTCGTCGAGCCACACCGCCCGGCGGGCCGCCGTGTCCGCGGTCGCCGAGACGTGGTCGAGGGCCCGGTCGGCGACCGGCGCGCCCGCGATGAGCCCGGCCATGTCCGGGGCCGGCCGCGGCCGGTGCAGGCCGTCGAGGTCCAGGCGGTCGCGGTACGACGCCGGGAGCACCCCGTCGTGGAGGTCGGGCCCCGCCGCCCGCAGCAGCGCCTCGACCGTCCGGCGGGGCACCGCGAAGTCGCGGACGAGGTCGTCGAGGGACGGTGCCGGGGGCTCGGTCAACCGGGCGACGACCTGACGGAGCCGGCGCGCGCCGACCCCGGACTCGGCGACGAGCGCGGCCACGGCATCGATCGGTTCGGAACCCACGATCGATCAACCTACCCCACCGAACCACCCCATCGGCCGAGTTAAAAGTTAACGACGCGTAGTCGCCGGACCGGGTCCAGATCTACGGAGCGCGAGATTTCGGGGATGTTTCCACCCCCGAAGTACAGGGTGGGGGCGAGGGTGGCCAGCGGGTATCGACCCTTGTCCAACTCTTCCCGGATGTGTGATCGTCCTGGCATCGCCATAAGTCGATGAGTTAGGCCGGTCGAATCGGCGCGCACGCCGACCGGCCACCTCTCGGCTTCCGCGTGTCGGTATTGGTTCCGGCGCACCCGTCACCCAAGACATTCCCCGGTGGTGTGCGTCGTTGCTGGAAAGAAGGCACCCTTGAAGTTCACCCCACGGTTCGCTACAGCGGCCGGCGTGTTCGCGGTCGGGCTGGTCACCGCCGGCACCGCCGCGGCAGTGCAAGCCTCGCCCCCAGTACCAGGGCCGGAAAGCGTTGCGGTGGCCGATGCCGTCGCCGCGCAGAAGGCCGACAGCTTCGTCGCGTCCAAGCCCAGCGCCCTCCACCCGAGCTCCGACGACGCCTACGTGCAGCGGTCGGTCACCGCGTCGGGCAGCGCGAAGTACATCGCGTACGAGCGCACCTACAAGGGCATCCCCGTGGTCGGCGGCGACTTCGTCGTGGTCACCGACCAGGCGGGCGCGACGAAGTACACCTCCGTCGCGCAGACCCAGGCGATCGGCAACATCTCCACGACCGCCAAGCTGAGCAAGGCGGAGGCCGAAGCGGTCGCCGTCAAGCAGCTCAGCAAGGTCAACCAGGTCGAGAGCACGAAGCTGGTGGTGTTCGCGCTGAACGGCGCGCCCCGCCTGGCGTACGAGACCACGCTGAACGGCACCGGCGCGGACGGCGCCAGCCGGCTCGTCGTGGACGTCGACGCGATCACCGGCACCGTCCTCGACAAGGTCGAGAAGGTCATGAAGGGCACCGGCACCGGCTGGATCGTCGGCGGCGTCACCATCAACACGACGCTCTCCGGCAGCACCTACCGCATGCAGGACCCCAGCATGTCCACGCTGACCTGCCAGGACGCCGCGACCAACACCACCTTCTCCGGCACCGACGACGTCTGGGGCAACGGCACCGGCACCAACAAGGAGACCGGCTGCGTCGACGCGCTCTACGCGGCGCAGAAGGAAGCCCAGATGCTCTCGTCGTGGCTGGGCCGCACCGGCTTCAGCAGCAGCGGCGGCGCCTGGCCGATCCGGGTCGGCCTGAACGACCAGAACGCCTACTACGACGGCTCCCAGGTCCAGATCGGCAAGAACACGGCCGGTCAGTGGATCAGCTCGCTCGACGTGGTCGCCCACGAGCTCGGCCACGGCATCGACGACAACACCCCCGGCGGCATCTCGCGCTCGGGCACGCAGGAGTTCGTCGCGGACACGTTCGGCGCGGCCACCGAGTTCTTCGCCAACAACCCGAACGACCCGCCGGACTACCAGGTCGGCGAGGAGATCAACCTGGTCGGCAGCGGCCCGATCCGGTACATGTACAACCCGTCGCTGGCCGGCGACCCGAACTGCTACTCCAGCAGCATCCCGTCGACCGAGGTCCACGCCGCGGCCGGCCCCGGCAACCACTGGTTCTACCTGCTCGCGCAGGGCAGCGCCGGCGGTGGCGGCCAGCCGTCCAGCTCGACCTGCAACAGCTCGACGGTCACCGGCATCGGCATCCAGAAGGCCATCAAGATCATGTACAACGCGATGCTGATGAAGACCACGACGTCGTCGTACCTGAAGTACCGCACCTGGACGCTGACCGCGGCGAAGAACCTGTACCCGGGCAGCTGCACCGAGTTCAACACGGTCAAGGCCGCGTGGGACGCCGTCAGCGTGCCGGCGCAGTCGGGCGACCCGACCTGCACCGGCGGCACCACGCCGCCCACCAGCACCCCGCCGACCAGCACCCCGCCGCCCACCGGCGGCTGCTCCGGCCAGAAGCTGCTCAACCCGGGCTTCGAGTCGGGCACGGCGAACTGGACCGGCACCACCGGCACCATCGGCCAGTGGGCCAGCCAGGGCCAGGCCGCGCACGGCGGCACCTACAGCTCGTGGCTCGACGGCTACGGCTCGACCCACACCGAGTCGATCGCGCAGTCGGTGACCATCCCCGCCGGGTGCAGCGCGACACTGAGCTTCTACGTGCACATCGACTCGGCCGAGACGACGACGACCGTCGCGTACGACAAGCTGACCATCACGGCCGGCTCGACGACGCTGGCGACGCTGTCGAACCTCAACAAGGCGTCGGGCTACCAGCTGAAGACCTACAGCCTCAGCGCCTTCGCCGGCCAGACGATCAGCATCAAGTGGACGGGCACCGAGGACTCCTCGCTGCAGACGTCGTTCGTCATCGACGACACGTCCGTCACGCTCAGCTAGTCGCTCACTGATCGCAGGGGCCCGGGCCGCGCGCCGCCCGGGCCCTCCTGCTGTCTCCAGAAATATCCTTGAGGCGCTGTCGGATCGGGGCAGACGTGTTCGTAGCAGGGGTGAGCGGCCGCCCACGCGGGGCGGCCCGAACCACAGGAGATGGTCCACGATGCAGTACCTGGTTTCCGTGATCTTCGACGCGGCCAGCCTCGCCACCCCGGAGGAGATGGCCGCCATCGACGTGTTCAACGACCGGCTCCAGGCGGACGGGCACTGGGTCTTCGCCGGGGGCCTCGCGGCACCCGAATCGGCCACCGTCATCGACAACCGCGGCGAGGAGGCGATCTTCACCGACGGGCCCTTCGTGGAGTCGAAGGAGTTCCTCGCCGGCTTCTGGGTCATGGAGGCCCCCGATCTCGACGTGGCGCTCAAGCTCGCCGCCGAGGGGTCGAAGGCCTGCAACCGGAAGGTCGAGGTCCGGCCGTTCCGCTGAGCCGGACCGACGTCCGGCCAGCGGTCAGCCGGCGAAGACGCGCACCGCGTCGAAGCCGCGGACGGCGACGCGGCGCTGCGTGACGGCGATCGACGCGGTGAGGATCCCGCGGTCGCCGGGGTTCGGCCGGGGTACCAGCGGGCTGTCCGGCAGCGGGAGACGCCACACGACCGTCCCCGGTGCGGGCGTCGACACGCACACCAGCTCGGTGGCGCCGGCCAGCAGCAGGTGGACGTCGTCGACGTACGCGATCGCCGGCGGCTCGTTGCCGGCGTCGAGGTCGAGGGGTACCGGCTCGTCGCGGTAGGGGCGCTGCCCGTCCAGCCGGATCCGTTCCAGGCGGCAGCGCCGCGCGGCGTCGACGGCCACCGCGAAGACGGTCGCGGGTCCCGCGGCGATCGAGACGACCCTGCCGTCCACCGGGCACCGCCAGCGCTCGTGCCCGCCGTCCACGTCGTAGCCGACCAGGTCCTCGCCGGGCGGTGGATGCTCGCGTTCCCAGGCCCGGGCCAGGTCGTCGAAGTCGACCCGGTCGGGGTCCAGGTCGAGCTCCACCGCCCGGTCGACGATCGCCTCCTCGCGCGCCGCGGCCGCGGCGAGCCGGCGCACGCGGTCGACCAGCACCAGCGAGTCGCCCACCACCGCGCCGAACGAGCGGGCCCGCTCCGCGAAGTCCGGGGCCGGCGGCAGCCGCCACCGCTCGGTGCCGTCCGCGACCGCCCGGCCGACGATCACGCCACCGGCCCCGGGCCGCTCGGGCCCGGTCTCGGTGACGGCGACGTCCCCGGCCACGGCGAGGACCCGCTCCGGCGCCTCCCAGCGGACCGCTCCGGTCGCGAGGTCCCGGCACTGCAGGTGCCACGACCTGACCCGGTACGCCCAGGACGCGAGGTACCCGCCGGCGCCCACCACGAGCGGCTCCTGCCAGAGCTTGACGCTGCCGTCGGCGCCGAACACCTCCAGCTCGACCTCGCGGCCCGCGGCGAGATCGTCCGCGCGCAGGATCCGCCCGTCCGCGTCGATCAGGTACACCGTGAGCGACTCGTCCCAGCGGTACACGGGCAGCAGGATGCGGTTGTCCGGCAGCGGGCGCGGCAGGCCCACCTGGCTGCCCTCCGCGCCCCGCTCCGCGAGCGGCACCGACACCCGGAACCGCTCCGCCGCCGCGACGACGTCGAGCGCGACCAGGGCGACCAGGGCCGCGCCGGCGGGCCCGCCCGCGGCGAGCACCAGGTCCCCGCCGACCGCCGGCGGCAGGTACGACTCGTGCCACGCGTCCGGCACCGGCACTGTCGCCACCAGCACCGGCCGCCGCGGCGGGCAGGACCCGGGAGCCCACATGCCCGCACCGTAACAGCCGACCGCGATCCGCTTGAGGTTCCAGCGGGTGGAACCTGCAGGCTTGGTCCGTGGATCGCCAATCGCAGCTCTACACGGTCGGGCAGCTCGCGCAGTGCGCCGGTGTGCCGGCGCGGACCGTCCGGTTCTGGTCGGACCGGGGCGTGTTGCCGCCGGTCGGCCGGTCCGGCGGTGGGTACCGGCTCTACGACGCGGTGGCCGTCGCCCGGCTGGAGCTCATCCGGACGCTGCGTGACCTGGGCCTCGGGCTCGATGCCGTCGAAGCGCTGCTGGCCAGGCAGGTGACGCCGGCCGAGCTCGCCGCGGCGCACGTCAAGGCGCTCGATGCGGAGATCCGCACGCTGCAGGTGCGGCGCGCGGTCCTGCAGACCGTTGCCCGCCGTCGGAGCACGATTGAGGAGACGACCCTGTTGAACAGGCTCGCCAGACTGTCCGCCCAGGAGCGCCGGCGCATCATCGACGACTTCGTCGACCAGGCCCTCGACGGTGCGGTCGACCCCGACAGTGCCGTCGTCGCCGGCTGGATGCGTGAGCTGCCCGCCGGACTCGGCGACGACCCCACCGACGAGCAGGTCGACGCCTGGCTGGAGCTGGCCGAGCTGGTCGCCGACGCCGGCTTCCGGCAGAAGATCCGGGCCATGGCGCTGAGCGCCGCCGACGACCCTCGGGTGGAGTTCGGGCTGAACATCCGGCCGCTCGTCCGCACCCACGCCGGAGGCGCCGTCGAGCAGGGCGTCGCTCCCGGCTCCGCCGAAGGCCGCACGGCACTCGACCGGATCGTCCCGGCCGACCTGCCCGGCGACAAGGCCGCCGCGCTCGCCGCCTGGCTGGAGCTGGTGGCCGACGCCCGGATCGAGCGCTACTGGCAGCTCCTCGCCACGCTCAACGGCACCGATCCGGGGCCACCGGCCGTGCCCGCGTTCGCCTGGCTGCTCGCGGCCGTCCGCGCGCACCGGCTCCGCGCGGAATGAGGAGCTCATCCGCGCTGGAGGCCGCCGTGGCTAGGCTCGAGGCGTGACGGTCTTCGACGACATCTCCCTGCCGCTGGTCGCGGCGCCGATGGCCGGCGGGGCGACGACGCCCGCGCTGGTGACCGCGGCGGCCCGGGCCGGCGCGCTGGGGTTCCTGGCCGCCGGCTACCGCACGCCCGAGGACCTCGCCGCGCAGATCGCCGCCGTGCGCGGTGTCCCGTTCGGGGTCAACGTGTTCGCGCCCAACCCGGTGCCGGTCGACCGGGCCGCCTTCCGGCGGTACGCCGCGTCGCTGGCCCCCGAGGCCGAGGCGCTCGGGCTCGACCTCACCGGCGCCGAGCCGGTCGAGGACGACGACCACTGGGCGGCCAAGGTCGACCTGCTGCTCGCCGATCCGGTGCCGGTGGTGAGCTTCACGTTCGGGCTGCCGCCGGCCGGGCTGGTGGCGTCGCTGCGCCGGGCCGGGACCGCCGTCGTGCAGACCGTCACCAGCCTGGCCGAGGCGCGGGCGGCGGCCGGCCTGGGTGTGGACGCCCTCGTCGTGCAGTCCTTCGCGGCCGGCGCGCACTCCGGGACGCTGACGCCGGGTGCGGCGATTCCAGAGGTACCGCTGCCGGATCTTGTCTCTGGAATCCGGGCCGGCGTGTCCCTCCCGATCGTCGCCGCGGGTGGCCTGGGAACGGCCGCCGACGTGGCGCGGGTGCTCGCGGCCGGCGCCTCCGCCGCGATGGTCGGCACGGTGCTGCTGCGGTCCCCGGAGAGCGGTGCGTCCGCGCCGCACCGGGCGGCCCTGGCCGACCCGGCGCGCACCGGGACCGTCCTGACCCGGGCGTTCACCGGGCGGCCGGCCCGCGGGCTGCGCAACGGGTTCATCGAGCGGCACGACGCCGAGGCCCCGAGCGGCTACCCGGCGGTCCACCACCTGACCGCGCCGCTGCGCCGCGCGGCGGCCGCGGCCGGCGACGCGGACCGGCTGCACCTGTGGGCCGGCACCGGGTACCGCCACGCGACCGCCGACCCGGTGGCGACGATCCTCGCCCGCCTGGCGCCGTAGCCGCTTGTTTGCCTCCCGGGAGCACAATCGACGGCTGTGAGCGGTTGGACCGCGGCCCTGCTGATCGCCGACGCCGTCGTCGTGGTCCTGACCTGGCGGGCCCACCCGGCCGGCAGCATGGCGCGCTCCCTCGGCCACGTCGGCGCCGGTGTCACCGGCGTGCTCGCCGCGGTGGTGGCGCTGCGCGCGACCGGCCTCGGTGCCTTCTTCACCGTGCTCGGCCTCGCGGTCGCGGTGCTCGCCGGGTTCGGCGTCGCGCCCGCGCTGCGGGCCGCCGGCGACCCCGGGCGCACGGTCCTGGAGCAGCGGCGGGGCACGTGGCCGGTCGCGATCCCCGTGCTGCTGGTGTTCTTCTGTGTCGTACTGGTGCCGTCGTCGTGCCGGCCGAAGCAGACCCAGGAGCAGGCCGACAGCGACCGGTTCGGCGTCAAGGTCGACCGGCACGTGCTCGACGTGCCGGTGAAGGTGCTCACGCGCGTGCCGGCGATCGCCGACGCGGGCGTGACCGACGCGGCGGCGGTGCCGGTCGAGCGGCACGCGTTCGCCGGGTCGGTGCTGACCCTGCTGGTCGCGCACAACCTGACCTGCCTGCCGGCGGTGGTGCTGCTCGCCGCGGACGACGGCCTGGCGGTGCTGGTGGCCGTCGCGCCGACGGTGGCGACCCCGAGGACGCGGCTCGACCCGTGCCGGTCCGACCCGGCCTACGCGTTCGCCGGATACAGCGTCATCGAGGTGTCCCTCCCCGGCGGCCTGCCCACGGGCCCGGTCCGCGACACCGGCGTGACCCCACCCCGCGCGGTACCCGGACCGCCGTAGCGCCTAACCGACCCGGTGCAGCAGGTGCGTCGCGAGCCGGCGGCCGTGGCGCAGCCGGGCCCAGCTCGCCTGGCCGGCCGCCTGGAGGTCGGCGGCGGCGAGCAGGAGGCTGACCGTGAACGGCTCCAGGATGTCGACGTCGACGACCCGGCGCAGCAGGCGCTCGTGGGTGGCGTGGTCGCCGGGGTCGGCGGCGAGCAGCAGCGTGGCCAGGTCCCGGCCGGGCAGGTGGTGCCCGGACCGGCCGAAGCCGGTCAGCCCGACCCGGCCCGACGGCAGCCGGCGGGCGGCGGCCGGCGTGAGGCTGCCGTGCGCGAACGTGCGGACCTGGTCGCACCGCCGCAGCAGGCGGCGCAGGCGGTGCGCCTCGTCGCCGGTCAGGCGGCCCTGCCGCTCGTGGCGGTCGACGATCCGGTCGTAGTCGACGTGCCAGTCGCGGCCGCGGTCGGTCGCCGGTGACCACGCCGACAGGGCCACGGCGGCGGCCTCGATCTCGGCGAAGCCGGTCGGGCCGACCGGCCGGCCGGCGTCGCCGGCGAGCACGAGCACGCCGTCGTTGTCGCTCCAGAGGTACGTGCCGACGGCGAACGGCCGCGGGGTCGGCCCGAACGCCACGTACGCGTCGACGGCGCGGGCGAACCGGGCCTGGGCCGCGGGCCGGTCGGCGACCAGCAGCCGGACCGTCACCGCCGTGCCGTGCAGGCGGCCGGACCAGGTGAGGTCGCCGTCGCGGACCTCGCCGCCGACCAGCTCGCCGAGGCGCAGCCCGGGCAGCATGGCGGCCGGCCGCCACAGCCGCCCGCCCGGCGCCGGCCGGTCGGGGGCGGGCACCACCAGTCGCAGCGCCGGCGCCGAGACCACGCGCGGGTGCGGCCGGCCGTTGGCGTGGGCGGCGGCCGAGCCACGGCGGCCGTCGAGGCGGGCCGCGCACAGCGCCGCGTAGTCGGCGACGCGGTCCAGCTCGTCCGGGGTCCACACGCGCGCCTCCTGGTCGATGACGCAGAACGAGCCGACGACCAGGCCGGTGCGGGTGCGGACGGGGGCGCCCGCGTACGACACGAGGCCGAGCTCGGTGACCGACCGGTTGTCGTGGACGAGCGGGTGGCGGCGGGCGTCGTCGAAGGTCATTGGCGCGCCCGCCCCGACGACGTACTGGCACAGCGACAGCGTCAGCGGGATCTCGCGGTCGGTCGCCAGCGGCTCGGGCAGCCCATGGGCGCCGACGAGCCGCTGGCGGTGCCGGCCGACCAGGGACAGGCTGGCGACCGGGGCCCGCAGCCGGGCGCACGCGTCCTCGGCCAGCCGCTCGCACCACGGGTCGGCGCCGAGCTCGGCGAGCCGGTCGACGGCCTCGAGCCGGGCCGTGTCCCGCACGACGCGGGCCGTGCGCACCGGATCCGGGACGGTCATCCCGGGCAGCAGACCCATCGGACCACCCCCTTCACTCCCACTTTGAGTATGGCGGTTACTGAGCGGAACGGATTTGTCCCTTCAGGTGAGCCGGGTCCGCCAACGGTGCCCCGAGAATGGACGCACGTCGCAACGCCCCGCCACGCGGCGGTGACAGCTGCACCGCAGGTAGCACGTGAACATCATTCGACTCGCCCCGTCCTGGCAGGTGACGGCCCGGAGGTGCTCATGGCGGCAACTGGAGGCGAACGCGCCCGGCCGGGCGTCACCCAGCGGGCGCGTGCCGGCAACTCGGCGCGCTGGGAGCCGGGGGCCCGCCACCGGCCGGGCCCGTCCGACCGGACCGGCGGCGCCCTGGGGGCCGGCTTCGGGCCGCCCGCGGTCGCCCACGTCCGCCGTCCCCGCCTGCACGCCGTGCTCGGCGACCACCGGCACCGGGTCGTGCTGGTCACCGCCCCGGCCGGCGCCGGCAAGACCGAGCTCGCGCGGGCCTGGTGCGCCGAACACCCTCCGGCCCGCTACCACGACGTCACGGCCGGCGCCGACCTGGCGCCGGCGGCCACGCTGGTGATCGACGGGGTCCACGCCGCCGGTGAGCCGCTCCTCGAGCACATCGCCGCGCTCGCCGCCACGCCCGGCGGCCCGCGGCTGATCGTGGCCGGCCGGTGGATCCCGGCACCGGCAACGGGGCCATCCCGCAGGCCGAGGACCCGCCGACGAGGAAGACCAGCGA
>NZ_JBEXCY010000249.1:0-15638 GCF_040605515.1 Dactylosporangium sp. NPDC005572
CGCCCAGCGGATGCTCGTCAAGGACAGCCGCGCCTTCGCCTCGGTCCGCTGGGTGCAGCGCGGCTTCCGCCGCGGCCGGGGCATGCAGGACGACGGCGTGACCCAGCGCAACGTCCTCGGCCAGCTCGACGGCACGGGCAACCCACCCCTCGGCGGCGACGTCTTCGCCGGCGCCGTCTGGACCGACGACGGTCCACAGTGGATGCACGGCGGCACCACGGTCGTGGTGCGCCGCATCCGGGCCGAGCTGGAGGCGTGGGACGCCGCCGACACCGTCGGCAAGGAGTTCGCCGTCGGCCGCCGCCTGTCCGACGGCGCCCCGCTCACCGGCCGGCGCGAGACCGACCCGCCCGACTTCGCCGCGAAGAACGCCATCGGCTTCCCGGTCATCTCCGAGTTCTCCCACGTCGCCCGCGCGCACGTGGCCTCCGACCGGCAACGCATCTTCCGCCGCCCCTACAACTACGACGAGCCGCCGGGGCCGGACGGCACCGCCGACAGCGGCCTCATCTTCGCCGCCTACCAGCGCGACATCGGCGCCCAGTTCCTGCCGATCCAGCGCAACCTCGCCGAGGCCGACCTGCTCAACGAGTGGATCACCCCCATCGGCTCCGCCGTGTTCGCGGTTCCGCCGGGCTGCGAACCGGGCGGCTGGATCGGCCAGGGGCTCCTGGGATAGCCGGTCACCCGTTCGCGCGGTTCGTTCACGCCCGCGAGCCGGGTCTCCGGCCCGGACCACGGCGGGCCGGCGAAGCACTCGCGGCAGATGCGGTGCGGGCGGTCGCCGTGGCGCAGCCGGGGTCACCCGAGTGGGCGGTACCGCAACCCGCGGCGAACCACCACGACATGGAGTGCAGAATCGTGAGCGGAGGCGGCGCCCAGTCAGGCTGAGGACCATCGCGCTGGACGCCGCCCTGCCCCGGCCTGCACAGCCACCGGCCGAGCGCTCATCGGCGAGCTCCCACGATCAGCACCCCTTCCCGATCGTCTCGCCGCACCTATGCAACAGTGCTGTATTTGCCAGAAAGTTGCAACAGTGGCGCCGCCCAGAATGCAGTCAGGCCGTTGACGGCATCACTGAAAGTAATCGCACAGCGGCAGGAAGTCACACCGGGATTGCGGAGTCGACCGGCTCGGCGGCCGGGTCCGGGTGTCCCGCCGGGCGGCGGCGGAGCTCCAGGTGCTCGAGCCAGGCGACGAGCTGTCGATGTACCGCCGCCGGACCGTCCAGACCGCCGGACTCGCGCGGCCAGCCGGCGGGGTGGATCAGCACGGCGTCGGTCTGTGCGCCGCCGAGGCCGCCGTGGGAGCCGACAAGCTCCTCGAAGGCGGCCACCTCGTCGGTGGCCTGGTCGACGCCGCTGATGAGCACCAGGTCGCCGACGTGCTGCATCTGCTGGTGGCGCAGCAGGTCGGCCCGGGCCCGCGGGCCGTACGGCGCCAGCGGGTCGGCGCCCTCCACCGTGCCGTCGAGCAGGTGGTGACGTCCGCCGCGGCCGAGCGCCACCGGGCCGTCGTCCTCGTCCACCACGACGACGCCGACGCCCGGGTGGTCGACGAGGCCGTCAACGAGCGCGGGGTGGCGGGTGTCGAGCTGGGCGCGGGTGAGCTTGTCCGGCTGGCCGGTCACGTACAGCATGCCGAGGTTGCCCGAGGCCACGACGAGCGGCGGGGTGGCGTCCTGGGTGAGGCGGCCGACGACGGCTTCGAGGGTCTCGCCGTGGCGGTGGCGGAACGTGGCGCCGAGGCTCTGGCCGTGGTCGGAGAGCACGACGACGTGGTACTCGCGGGCTGCCGACTCGCCGGCGAGGCGCTGCAGGATGCCCAGTGCGTGGTCGAGCGTCTCCAGCGCCTTGAGCGCCTCCGGGCGGGCGGGACCGGCGTGGTGCGCCACCTCGTCGTAGTCGACGAGGTCGCAGTAGATGACCGGGGTACCCCGGGCCATCTGCTCGGCGACGAGCGACACGTTGACGTCGCGCAGCAGCATCGCGGCCGGGCGGAGGGCGAGGAACGCGCCGAGCCGGCTGACCCTGGGGTGCAGGTCGCGGCGGCGTTGCAGGCGGGCCTGGTGCAACTCGGTGAGCACCTCCGCGAGGCCGAGCACGATCGCCCGCGTGAAGCCGTACGGGCTGGCCATGAACACCGCCCAGCCGCGGGCCGAGCGGCCCGGGAACGCGGCGCGGCTGACGGTGAGCAGCGACGTCGGCGCGTCGCCGGTGAAGACGTTGCTGATGCTCGCCCCGCCGTCGCGCAGCAGCCCGGCGCCGGTGGAGATGCGGGCCTCGACCTCGGCGGCGTCGCGCGGGCGGCTCGGCATGACGAGCCGCTGGGTGGTGCGGTCGTACCAGCGGTACGCCGGGACCGCGCGGTCGTCACCGTGCAGGATGCCGGCCTGGGCGGCTGGCGTCGTGGCGGGCAGCCCGGTGTGCCAGCCGGTCATGGTGTGGGTGCCGGAGCGCAGCCAGCCGCCGATCGTGGGCAGGTTCCCGGCCCGGACCGCCCAGCCGAGCAGGGCCGAGGAGACCCCGTCGAGCTGTACGACGAGCATGCTGGGCGCCCGGCTGCCGGCCGGCACGGACGGGCGGGCGCTCCGGCGGGTACGGATCATGAGGCGGCGCAGCTCGGCGACGAACGCCGCGTCCGTGCCCGCGTCGACGAACCAGTTGAGCAGCGCGGCCAGGATCACGGCGAGGACCGCGGCGATCATGGTGGCCGGCAGTCCGCTCACCCGGTCGGCCGGGTCCAGGCGCAGCGCGACCGCCATCACCGACAGCTGTGTCCCGGCCCCGAGGATCATGGCGGCCAGCCCGCCGAGGAAGCGGATCGCCGGGAACAGCACCAGCCGCGCTCCGGCGCCGACGCCGGCGACCAGGACCACGAGCCAGAGGGTGTCGACGACGTCCGCGCTGCGGACACCGGGCAGCAGCCACAGGGTCAGGGTGAGCACCACGAAAGTGATCGACGCCGTGCGGACGAGCGACCGCAGCCAGCGCAGGCCGGTCCGCCACGCCGCGGTGAGCCGGCCTCCACGGGCCGCCATGCTCAGCCGCTCCACGCGGAAGCCGTCGGCACGCGCCCGGTGTCGATCAGGTCGAACGCGATGAGAACCGTCCCCAGCAGCACATATGCCAGGCTAGACGGCACGCCGCCCGGGTTGAACCTGCGGCGGCAGTGGGAGTCGTCGCATTCCGGCCGGCGGTTCAGGGTCGCGACGCGTCGGCCACGGCATCCCACGTGCCCGCCGCACGCCACCGCTGCACCCCGTAGCCGGCCGCGACGGCGAGCATGGCCGCCGCCACGACGAGCAGCACGACCGGTGAGCGGCCGGTGTCCGGCAGGGCGAACGCGGCGGCGAACATGCCCAGGACGTAGGCCAGGTTGAACGTCGTGTCGCTCACGCTGAAGACCCGGCCGCGGTAGGCGTCGTCGCACTCGTGCTGGATGAAGGTCTCCGTGACGATCTTGATGCTCTGCGCGGCGACGTTGAGCACGAAGACCACGACGAGCAGCAGGTCGGCCCGGAACGGCAGGCCAAAGCCGGCGAGGACCACCGCCGCCGCGGCCAGCGCCGCGGTGATCCACAGCTGCCCGCCGATGCGGCGGGTCAGCCGCGGGGTGAGCGCCGCCCCGACGATCACCCCCAGGGCGCCGGCGACGAACACGCCGGCCAGCGCGGTCACCGACCCCTCGATGTCGTCGTCGCCCGGGAAGTAGTTGCGGTGCAACAGCAGCAGGGCCAGGGTCAGCACGCCGAACAGCAGCCGGAACCCGGTCTGCACCGCCAGCGCAAGGGCCGCGTCGTGGCGGCGGGCGAGGTGCCGCACGCCGCTGCCCAGGTCCTGGACGACCCCGGTGAGTCGGGCCCACGGCGCTCGCCGCTGCCTGGGGACCTCGTCGGGGCCGAGGTCGTCGGCGCCGAACCGGCGTGCCGCCAGGGCCGCCGAGATCACGTAGCCGAGCGGGGCGAGGGCGGCGACGGTCGCGTAGCCGTGGTAGCCGATCGACACGGCCGTCTGCAGGGCCAGCAGGGCGCAGCCGATGCCGGCCGACGTGGCCAGCGAGCCGAGCGTGCCGGACACCGCGTTGGCCGTCACCAGCCGGGCGTCGGCGACCACGTGCGGTGTGGCGGCCGAGACCGCGGAGAGGAACAACCGGTTCAGTCCGATCGCGACCAGGACGACGGCCATGAACGGCACGCCCTGCGACGCGCCGGCGATCAGCAGTGCGGCCACGGCCACCAGCACGATCCGCGCGAGGTTCGCCGCGACGAGCACCCGGCGGCGCGACCAGACGTCGAGCAGTACCCCGGCGAACGGGCCGAGCAGCGAATACGGCAACAGCAGCACGGCGGTGGCGACCGCGACGGCGACCGCGGTGGTCTGCCGCTCCGGGTTGAACAACACGCTGCCCGCCAGCGCGGCCTGGAACATGCCGTCGCCGAACTGGCTGGTGATCCGCACGCCAAGCAGCCGGCGGAACCCCCGCTCGGCCAGCGTCGAAGCGAGCGGGTGCCCGTCACTGCCTGTCATTGTGTGCCAAGCGTAACGCCCCGGCGCGGCCGGTTCCGGGTTGTGCGCTAAGCCGGTGCGGCCTCGGGCCGGGACGGCTGGTAGATGTCCGGCTCCACGAAGATCAGCGTGGCGATCGGCAGTGCGGCGCGGATGCGGGCCTCGGCGCTGTTCGTGGCCTCGCTGATCGCCTCCGCGACCTCACCCGGCGCGACCGCGACCTTGGCCGCGACCAGGAGCTCGTCCGGGCCGAGGTGCATGGTGCGCAGGTGGATCACCCGGTCGAAGCGGGGCTCGGCCACCAGCGCCGCACGGATCTTCGCGATGTTCGCCTTCGACGCCGCCTCGCCGACGAGCAGGCTCTTGGTCTCCATCGCCAGGATGCAGGCGATCGCCACGAGCAGCGCGCCGATGACGAAGGTGCCGATTGCGTCGAAGACGCCGTTGCCGGTCAGCACGCTCAGGCCGACACCGAGCAGCGCGACCACCAGGCCGATGACGGCTCCCGCGTCCTCCAGCAGGATCGTCGGCAGCTCGGGCGCCTTCGCGTGGCGGATGAACTGCCACCAGGTCTTCGTGCCGCGCACCGCGTTGGCCGACTTTGCCGCTGTGAACAGCGCGTAACCCTCCAGCCCGATGGCGATCACCAGGATCGCCACGGCGACGAGCGGCGAGGTGAGCTCGTGCGGGTGGATGATCTTCTCGTACCCCTCGTAGAGCGCGAACAGCCCACCGAGGGTGAAGAGCACGATCGAGACGATGAACGCGTAGATGTACCGCTCCCGGGCGTACCCGAACGGATGCTGCTCGTTCGCCTCGCGCCGGGCCCGGCGCCCGCCGACCAGCAGCAGCGCCTGGTTGGTCGTGTCGGCCAGGGAGTGCACCGCCTCGGCGAGCATCGAGGAGGAGCCGGTGACGAGCGCGCCCACCCCCTTGCTCACCGCGATGCCCAGATTCGCCAACAGCGCGGTCACGACCGCCCGTGTACTGCCACCGTCCGCCGCCACCCGCGGCACCTCCCGAAGTCTCCGCCCGTCTCGATCATCGAGTCTGGCAGACGCCGCGCCGCGTCCGACGGCGACACCTGCGCAAACCGGCCTGGGTCACAACGCCGCCGGGCGCGCCGCCGGTTTCCGACGTTGCTATGCTGCATTCATTGATGTACATCTCTGAGTGTCTGCGTGGAGGTCCCATGCGTGCCGCCCGTGCGTTCGCCGCCGTCATCGCCCTCGTCGCGGTCGCGCTGCCCGCCACCGCCGCCGAGGCGGCGCCCGGAGTGGGTGCGTTCGAGCGGATCGCGGGCACCGCATGGTGGCACGACCCGGCCGGCGGCCGGCTGACCGTCAGCCTCGACGACACCGTGCGGCCGGCAACGGCGGCCGCGCTGAGCCGGGCGGTCACCCGGGCCGGCGGCGTGGTCCTGCGCGAGGCCGGCGTGCTGCGCAAGCACATCGCGGGCGCCGACCCGTTCTTCGGCGCGGCCGGCGGGCGGTGCCTGATCGGCTTCAACGCCCGCGCGCTGCCCGACTCGTACTTCCTCACCTCGGCCCATTGCGTGGGTGCGGTGGGCGGCACGGTGTACGCCGACGCCGCGCACACCGTCGTCCTGGGCACCGTCGCCACGAAGAACGCCATGTACGACTACGCGCTCGTGCGGTACACCAACGGTACGATCGCCAAACCCAGCGCCGTCAACCTGCACAACGGCACGCTCGCCCCGATCACCAGCTTCGGCAACGGATACGTGGGCCAGACGGTCACCCGAAGCGGTGCCACGGGCGTGCGCACCGGCCGGATCACCGCCCTCAACGCCACCGTGAACTACGCCGACGGCACGGTGTACGGCCTGATCCGCGCCTCGGTGTGCACCGAGCCGGGCGACAGCGGCGGCCCGCTGTTCGCCGGCTCGGTGGGGCTGGGCATGACCTCGGGCGGCAGCGGCAACTGCACGAGCGGCGGCACGACGTACTTCGCCTCGGCGTCCCGCGCCGCGAACGCCTACGGGGTCACGCCCTACTGAGTCCCCCGCCGGTGGGGGACTTCCTGCCCCTACCGCCTGGGACATCGGGCTCGGGATGGTGGCAGCCAGACCACCCGACCGAGGAGTTCACGATGCGCAACCCGAAACGGGCCGGCCGCCTGCTCGTACTGGCCCTCGTCCTGTTCCTGGCCTGGTTCGTCCTGGCCATGGCCACGCTGGCGCAGACCGGCGTCAACAACACCGCCGACTTCACACCGGCCGTCATGGCCGACGTCCGTCCGCAGTGGATCGTCATCGTCACCCTGTACGCGCTGGCGGTGCTTGCCGGAGCGGCCGGGATGGCGACGGTCGCCACCGCTGCCGGCCTCACCGTCGCGGCCCGGATCGCGTCCGGCGTCTCGGCGGTCGCGATCGCCGGCTACCTGGTCCTCGCACTGTCGATGACCGGGTTCACCGACGCGAAGCTCTCCGACGACTCGCGGTGGAGCCCGTCGCTGTGGCTGAGCATCATCTCGATCTGGGCCGCGCTGGCCGCCGTCGTGCTCACCGGCGCCGGGCTGCGCCGCACGGGCGTCCTGCGGCGTACCGGACTGGTGGTGGCGATCATCGCCGGTGTCATCCTGCTGGCGGACGTCGTGCTGGGCGGGGCGTTCCCGCCGCTGGTCGTCGGGTTCCTCTGGCTGGCGATCGGCATCGGCCTGCTGCGCCGTCCGGTGACCGCGGCGGTTCAGCCGGTAGCCTCCACGGCATGAGCCCCGAGGCCACGATCGGCTCGGCCGGGCGCGCACTGCGTGCCGGCCGGGCCGTCGTGCTGGCGGCGATCGGACTGCTGCTGGCGGGGTTCGCCGCGGGGCTGATCGGGTGGGGCTACCGTGCCGACGCGGCGTTGCCCGCGTGGGTCGCGCCGGAGGGCTGGTCGGCCGGGCAGCTGCGTGACGTGCTGGTCGGCTGGGGGCTTCCGCAGCGCTGGTACGTCGGCTACTTCCTGCTGCTGGAGCTGATGCTGACCGCGGTCAGCGTGGTCGCCGCCTGGTTCGTGCTGCGCGGCGGGCTGTCGTGGTTCCGCCTGTACCTCGCCTTCGTGCTGGTCCTGTTCGCGGTCGCGGGCGGCGGCGTGCCCTACGTCGTCGGCCGTCTGGTCCCGGCGCTGGCCGACCCGGCCGCGCTGCTGCAGGGGCTGGCCTGGATCGGCCTGTTCCAGCTCGCCTACGTGTTCCCCGACGGCCGGTTCGCGCCCCGGTGGGGCCGCTGGTTCGCGGCCGGATGGGCGGCGTACCTGGTCGCGTCGGTCGCCGTGCCGCCGCTGGCGGGCAGCCCGGCCGAGGCGGTGATCCTGCCGGTGCTGTTCGGCAGCTGCGCGGTGGCCCAGATCTACCGCTACGCACGGATCTCCGGGCCGCAGGAGCGCCGGCAGACCAGGCTTGTCATGCTCGCGGTCGCGTTGCGCTTCGCGCTGACCCTCGCCTACGCGGCCACGCCGCTGCTGAGGATCCAGAACGAGACCAGTTCCCGGGGCCTCGGCGTGTACGCCTTCGTGATGCTGGTCAGCTACGTGATGGCGGCCCTGCTGCCGGCCGCGGTCGCCGTGGCGATCGTGCGGCACCGGCTGTTCGACGTCGACGGCGTCATCAGCCGCACGCTGCTGTTCGTCATCCTGACCGGATTCGTCGTCAGCGTGTACGCCGTCGTCGTGGCCGGGGTGGGCGCCCTGTGGCCGGTCGACCGGACCATCGCCGGTCCGCTGCTGGCGGCCGGGATCGTCGCCGTCGTGTTCAACCCGGTCCGCGAACGGGTGCAGCGGGCGGTCAGCCGGGTCGTCTACGGCGAACGGGGCGACCCGTACGGTGTGCTGTCGCGGCTCGGCCGGCGCATGACCGAGGTCGTCGAGCCGGACCAGGTCGCACCGGCCATCGTGGACGCCGTCGCCCGGGCGCTCAACGCTTCCTATGTGGCGATGTACCTCGACGGCGAGCCGGCCGCCTCCACCGGAACCGCCACCGCCGACGTCGAGTCCGTCCCGTTGAGCTACCAGGGCCGGCAGCTGGGCCGCCTGGAGATCGCCGGCCCGCTGGACGCGCTGGACCGGCGGCTGATCGCCGACCTGGCCGACCACAGCGGCGCCGCCCTGTCCGCCGCCCAGGAGTCCGCCCGCACCCGGCGGCTGGCCGCCGACCTGCAACGGACGCGGGAGAAGCTGGTCGCCGCCCGGGAGGAGGAGCGCCGCAGGATCCGCCGCGACCTGCACGACTCCCTCGGCCCGGCGCTCGGCAGCCAGGCGCTGACCATCGACGCGGCGCGGTCGATGATCGGCAGCGACCCGGCGGGCGCCGACGTGATCCTGGGCGAGCTGAAGACGCAGAGCCAGCAGGCGCTGCAGGAGGTCCGGCGGCTGGCCCGCGAGCTGCGCCCGCCCGTCCTCGACGAGCTCGGCCTGGCCGCCGCGCTCGAGCACGCCGCGGAGCAGTACCGGACGTTCCACCTGGACGTGGCCATCGACAGCCTTCCCGCACTGCCCGCCGCGGTCGAGGTCGCCGCGTTCCGGATCGCCCACGAGGCGCTCACCAACGTCGCCCGGCACGCCGGCGCGACGAGCGTGCGCCTGAGTGTCGCCGTCGAGGACGCCGCGCTGTGCCTGCGGGTCGGCGACGACGGAGTGGGCCTGCCGGCCGGAACACGTCCCGGGGTCGGCACACTGTCGATGCGCGAGCGCGCCGAGGAACTCGGTGGGACGCTGGACATCGGCCCGGCCACCGGTGGCGGGACCGCCGTCACCGCCCGGCTACCGCTGCGACAGGATTGACCATGGCGGAGATTCGGGTGCTCCTGGCGGACGACCATCCCATGTTCCGCTACGGGCTGCGGGCCGCGCTCGCCTCCGATCCGGCGGTCGACATCGTCGGCGAGGCCAGCGACGGCGCCGACGCCGTGCGGCAGGCCGTCGAGCTGGGTCCGGACGTCGTCGTCATGGACCTGACGATGCCGCAGCTCAACGGGGTCGAGGCGACCCGCCGCATCCTGGAGCAGCGGCCCGGCGTCGCGATCCTGGTGGTGACCATGTTCGACGACAGCGCCTCGGTGCTGGCCGCCGTCCGGGCGGGCGCCCGAGGTTATCTGGTCAAGGGCGCCGACCGCGAGGAGGTGCTGCGGGCCGTGCACGCGGCCGCGGCCGGAGACGCGATCTTCAGTTCGGCCGCCGCCCAGCACCTCGCCCAGCAGGTGTCCGCACCGCCCCGGCCCGCCCGTACCCCGGGCGTCCTGGCCGCCCTCACCGTCCGCGAGCACGAGATCCTGGAGCTGATCGCGGCCGGTCTGACCAACGCCGCCATCACCGACCGGCTCGGCGTCAGCCCCAAGACGGTGCGCAACTACATCTCGACGATCTTCGCCAAGCTCGGCGTCGAGACCCGCGCCGACGCCATCGCCAGGGCCCGCGCCGCCGGGCTGTAAGACCCGGTGGTCCTCACTCGCCTGGTCTGGCGGTGCCGGGCGGTCTCGTATTTGTCGGGGCTGCAGGAGCCGAGTTCTTTCTGGATGCGGTGGGTGCTGTACCAGCCATAGTGGCGAAGATCGCGTTGTCGGCCTCGTCCCGGGCGCGCCCATGAGGTGCTCGTGGTCGTTGCGTTGTCGGGTCCGAGGCTCGAGCGATCTTGTCGATGACGTATGTTGCTTGTCGGTTGTATGGCAAGTACATTCTACTGACGAGGAAGACGACCTGGGAGGTAGACACGGGATGCGCCTGCGACTGGAATCCAAACGCCGGACGATCCTGGCGACCTGCGCCACTCTGGCCGTCGTCGGTCCGCTTGCGGTGATCGTCCCGACCGTCGCGGAGGCCGGAAGCTCCCTACTCAGCAGGACCTGCTCGAGCGATCCATCCATGACGCCCGGATTCATGGCGTGCGTCCTGATGCAGGGCGACGAAGTCTGGGCGACCGCGTCGTCAAGCAGCGAATGGACCTCAACCGAGGTGATACTGCGGGCCCAGTACGTCGAATGCGAGCGTCACTCCCCCGTGAACCACGGCGCCTGCTGGCTGGAGGAGAAGGACGTGTTCCAACGGCTGGAGCCCCGCCACGAAGCCGTCACCCCGAGAGCGAACTGGCGCTACGGGCGCGACCATTACGCCGTTGTCGCCTTTGGGGCCGTCGTCGTGGCGAGAGTACCGGGGGTGGCAAGCGGCCGGACAGAAACGAGATGGGTATCTGTTCAGTACCTCGCCTGACGCAGCGATTGACACGGAGCTGATCAGGCCGTGGGGGCAGCGGTTGGCGCGTCTGGTGGTGCAGGCGATGTCGGGTTTCGCCGTTGCTGCGCTGGTGGCCGATGGCGGCGCCGGCCCGGCCGAGGCGCAGTGCGCGCCCGGCCGAGCCGATCGTGGCCGGAGCTCATGCCGTGGAGGCTACCGGCTGAACCGCGGCAGTCACCGAACGGCGCAAACCGGCGCCCGGTGAGCACGACGGCGGCCGGCGCGACCCAGATCGAGATGATGCTCAGCGACAGCAACGAGCCCCACTCGGTCGGGTGGTCTGGCCGCCACCATCCCGAGCCCGATGTCCCAGGCGGTACGGACAGGAAGTCCTAGACCGCGCGGGCCACGCAGATCCGGGCGTCGAGGCGCGGCCCGGCCTCGTAGAGCATGTACTCCACGCCGCCGTCGGTGCCGAACGCCGGGGACGCCACCCGGCCGTTGTCCGACGCGATCGGCCGGTGGAACACGCCGAGGTGCACCTCGCGGTCGAAGTTGGTGCCGACCTCGGTCAGGTACATGTTGCCGCTGTTGCCGTGATACGCGAGGTACGCGGTGCCGTTGCGCTTGAGCAGGTGCGGTGCGGAGATGTCGGTGAGCCCGTCCCCGGACGGTGACACAAGCGGGTTCGGGGCGAACTGCCAGCCGCTCCAGCCGTTCGGCGACCAGCCCCAGAAGATCTTGCGGGTGCCCGGCCCGATCGTGTGGACGCCCATGAACACCATGACGTAGCGGTTCCCCTTGCCGGCCACCGCGTGTTCGAAGACCCGCGCGTACGAGGTCTCGGTCGTGTTGGGCACCAGGTTCGTCGACAGGATCGGCGTCTCGTTGGTGAAGTGGACGCCGTCGGTCGAGCGGGCGACCCGGGTCGTGTAGTTCTCGCCGTGGAAGTACAGGTAGAACTGGCGGGTCGGGGCGTCCCAGACGACGTGCGGCGACGACACGTGGCTCACCGTCGTGGTCGGCAGCACCCGGTCGACAATGGGGTTACCGGCGTACTCCGTGTAGGGGCCCTCGAGCCGGTCGGCGTAGGCGAGGCAGATCCCGCCGGGCGCGTCGTGCGGCGCGTAGTAGAGGTAGTAGCGGCCGAGATAGCCACTGATCTTGTCGTAGACACCGCGCACGCACGGGAAGATGAACTCGCCCGTCGGGTTGTAGCGCAGCGGCGCGGCGAACGCGTCGCGCACGTATCGATAGCTGGGAAAGCCGGCCGGTCCGGCGAGCGCCGGCGTGGACGTCGCGACGAGGCCGGCGCCGGTGGTCGCGGTCGCGACACCGGCGGCCGCCGCGCCACGCAGCAGCGCGCGTCGGGAGAAGGGACTTTCGGGGGCACGGGTCATCGCGTTCCCTCCGTTCGTGGGCGGGCGACGGGGGCAGGGGGACGGGCCGTCCGGTGTGGACACTCGTCCCGGATCGGTTCGTTGATCGATGAGTCTGCGCGCGCCGTTAAGGCGGCGTCAAGACGCTAATACGAATTATCAGCCGTCCGTCAGGCGGCGGGGTGCAGTTGCCGGGCCAGCGAGACGACGCCGTCGACGGAGCGCAGGGCGCCGCCGAAGGTGGCCTCGGGAGTGGCGATGAGGCGGCCTGACCGCACGGCGGTGGTGTCGGGGAACGTCCGCCGCAGGTAGTCCAGGGTGCCCGCGCGGCCTGCGTCGTCGAGGTAGGTGTAGACGATGGCGTCGGGGTTCTTGCGGGCGATCGTCTCGGGCGAGATCTGGGCGTAGTACTCGCCTGCGGGCAGTTCGGCCTGGTCGGTGACGTTGCGGCCGCCGGCGAGGGTGAGCACGTCGGTGTAGAGGCCGCCGGCGTCGGCGTACAGCGCCTTGTCGTAGACGGTGAGCAGCGCGCACGGCACCGCGGCGCGGCCGGCCAGGCGGGTGGTGGTGTCGGCGAGGGTGGCCTTTGCGTGCTCGGCGAGGGTCGCGGCCGGCCCGGCGGCGGCGAAGATCCGGCCGAGGCCGGCCAGGTCGGTGTCGACGTCGGTGACCTTGGCCAGGGTCTTGCGGCCGTCGCAGAAGGAGGCGTTGAGGTACACCGGGATGCCCTTGGCGGTTAGCTCGTCGAGGGTGGGCAGTTGATTGCCGTCGAAGTGGTATGCGGCGTCGGCGACGATGAGGTCGGGCCGGGCGGCGAGGAGCACCTCGATCGACGGTTCCTGCTCGGCGAGCACCTTGATCCTGGCGTAGCGGTCGGCGTAGGCGGGGCTCGGCGGGGACTGGTTGGTGTTGACCTGTCCGGCGATGCGCTCGTCGAGGCCGAGGGCGAGCAGCAGTTCGGTCATGGCCGGGTAGAACGACACGACCCGCTGGGGCGGGATGGCGAAGGTCAGGGTCCGGCCGCAGGCGGCGACCGACACCGTGCCGGGGCTTGCGGCGGGGGTACCGCCCGGTGCCGAGGCGCAGCCGGACAGCAGCAGGCCGCCGGCGGCGACAGCGCCGCGCAGCAGCCCGCGGCGGGAGACAGCAGTATTCATGAGGGTTCCTCTTCCAGTGGGGCCAGATACAGGTGTGGCGTGCCGGTCAGGGGGTTCGTGCCCGGGTGGGCGCGGATCCTGAAGATGTCGGCGAGGAGGTCCGGGGTGAGGACGTCGCCGGGTGGGCCGGCGGCGGCGACCCGGCCGGCGTGCAGGACGTAGACGCGGTCGCAGAAGGCGGCGGCGTGGTTGAGGTCGTGCAGCGCGGTGAGGGTGGTCAGCCGCAGCTTGCGGATGAGCCGCAGTTGCTCGAGCTGGGCGGTGATGTCGAGGTGGTTGGTCGGCTCGTCGAGCACGAGCAGCCGGGGCTGCTGGGCGAGGGCGCGGGCGAGCAGGACCCGCTGCTTCTCGCCGCCGGACAGGGTGTGCGTGAGGCGGTGGGCCTTGCCGGCCAGGCCGACCCGCTCGATCGCGGCGCGGACGATGGCGGCGGCGGCGGTGTCGCGGTCGAGCAGGCCCTGGTGCGGGGTGCGGCCGGCGTGCACGGTCTCGGCGACGGTGAAGCCGAAGTCGGCGCCGTGCTCCTGCGGGACCGCGGCGGTGCTGCGGGCGGCCTCGCGGACCCCGACGGTGCGCCACAGGTCCCGTCCGTCGAGCCACACCGCGCCGGCGTCCGGGCGCAGGGCCCGGTACACGGTGCGCAGCAGGGTGGACTTTCCGCTGCCGTTCGGGCCGAGCAGCCCGACCAGCTCGCCCGGGTGCACGTCGAGGTCGACGCCGTCGACGACGCCGGCCCCGCCGAGGCGGACCTGGACCGCGTCGAGGCGCAGGCGCATCAGCGCACCGCCGGATCGGTGTCGCCGCGGCGCAGCAGCCACAGCAGCCCGGGCGTGCCGAGCACGGCGGTGAGGATGCCGACGGGCAGCTCGACCGGGCGGGCGAGGGTCCGGGCGGCGGTGTCGACGAGCAGCAGGTAGCCGCCGCCGAGGAGGGCGGCCAGCGGCAGGACCCGGCGGTGGTCGGCGCCGACAAGCAGTCGCACCAGGTGCGGCACGAGCAGGCCGACGAACCCGATCGCGCCGACCTCCGCGATGACCGTGCCGGTCACCAGGGCGGTGACCAGCAGGAGCCGGAGCCGCAGCCGGGCGACGTCGACGCCCAGGGCGGTCGCGGTCTCGTCGCCGAACGCCAGCGCGTTGAGCCGGCGGGCCTGGGTGAGCAGCCAGAGCGTGCCGCCGAGCACGCAGCCGGCGGGGATGCCCAGCTGCGACCATTGTGCGCCGGACAGGGAGCCGAGCAGCCAGAAGAGCACCCCGGCGAGCCGGTCGGGGTGGGCGCGCAGCTGCAGGTAGCTGGTCACCGCCGAGGCGAGGTAGCCGATCGAGACCCCGGCCAGCAGCAGCCGCCCCGGCAGCAGTTGCCCGGCGCGGCGGCCGAGCGCGAGTACGGCGGCGAGTGCCGCGGCGGCGCCGGCGAACGCGGCCGCCGGCAGGCTCAGTCCGGCGACGGCCGCGCTGCCGAGGGTCAGTACCGCGACCGCGCCGAGCGACGCCCCGGACGCGAGTCCGAGCACGTACGGGTCGGCGAGCGGGTTGCGGACCACCGCCTGCAGCACCGTGCCGGCGACCGACAGGCCCGTGCCGGCGACGATCGCCAGCAGTGCCCGCGGGGCGCGGTACTGCCACACGATGTCGTCACCGATCAGGTCGGCGCCGTAGCGGCCACCGCCCAGATGGGCCGCGAGGATGCGCACCACGTCGCCGACCGGGACGTCGACGGCGCCGGTGCCCAGCGCGAGCACGGTCCCGCCGAGCACCGCGCCGGCCGAGCCGGTCATGAGCACCCGGAACCGCCGCTGCACGCGGGTCGCCGTCGTTGCCGTCGCCACCTTCGTCTCCATCCGTTGCGTTCCTGGGATGCGGGCTGCGCGACGGTACCACTGTTGAATATGGTTTTCAATTGCGATAGACGTGGTGCATGGATGCAACCGTCGATGAACGTGTGACCCCGCTGCGCGCCGACCCGGCGTGGCGGCGGTTCCTGCTGGCCCGCGCGGTGTCCTGGTCGGGCTCGGCACTGACGTTGGTGGCGCTGCCGATGCTGATGTTCCAGGCCACCGGCTCGCCGGCGCTCACGGCGCTGCTGACCGCCGTGGAAGCGCTGCCGTACCTGCTGTTCGGGCTGTTCGCCGGGGCGTACGCCGACCGCTGGGACCGCCGGCGGATCATGGTGCTGACCAGCGTGGCGGAGGCGGTGCTGCTGGCCGGCATCCCGGCCGCCGCGGCGCTGGACATCCTCACTCCGGGGCACATCGTCGCCGTGGCGGCGGCCTGCGCGACCGCCGCGGTCTTCTTCGACGCCGCGAGCTTCGCCGCGCTGCCCGCCCTCGTCGGCCGGGCGCGGATCGCCCGGGCCACCGCCGCCAGTGTCAGCACCGCCGACCATCACCAGGCCGGTGACCATCAGCTGGTGGGCGTCCTTCTGGTG
>NZ_JBEXCY010000250.1:0-15631 GCF_040605515.1 Dactylosporangium sp. NPDC005572
CCGTGGTGGCCCGCGGCATGGGCAAGACCTGCGTCTGCGGCGCCGACGAGCTCGACGTCGACGTCCACCGGCGGCGGTTCACGGTCGGCGGGCACGTGGTCCGCGAGGGTGACCTGGTCTCCATCGACGGCACGACCGGGCGGGTCTACCTCGGCCGGGTGCCGGTCCAGCCCTCCCCGGTGGTGCAGTACTTCGAAGGCGCCCGCGACCCGCAGGCCGACCCGCTCGTCCGCGCGGTCGACCGGATCCTCACCCACGCGGACAAGACCCGGCGGCTCGCGGTACGGGCGAACGCCGACACGCCGGCCGACGCGGCCCGGGCCCGCCGGTTCGGCGCGCAGGGCATCGGGCTGTGCCGCACCGAGCACATGTTCCTCGGCGAGCGCCGCGCCCTGGTGGAGCGGCTCATCCTGGCCCGCACGCCGCAGCAGCGCGACGCCGCCCTCGCCGAGCTGCTGCCGCTGCAGCGCGGCGACTTCGCCGGGCTGTTCCAGGAGATGGCCGGGCTGCCGGTGACGATCCGGCTGATCGACCCGCCGCTGCACGAGTTCCTGCCGCCGCTGGAGGACCTCGCGGTGAAGGTCGCCGTCGCCGAGGAGCGCGGCGACGACCCCGGCCAGGACCTCGCCCGTGACCGCGAGCTGCTCGACGCGGTCCACCGCATGCACGAGGAGAACCCGATGCTCGGCCTGCGCGGCGTGCGCCTCGGCCTGGTCGTCCCCGGCCTGTTCGCGATGCAGGTGCGGGCGATCGCCGAGGCGGCGCTGCTGGTCGGCGGCGCCCGCCCGGAGATCATGGTGCCGCTCGTCGGCGCCGTCGAGGAGCTGGAGGCCGTGCGCGACGAGGCCCAGGGGATCCTGCGCGAGCTCGGGGTCGACGCGCGCATCGGCACGATGATCGAGGTGCCCCGCGCCGCCCTGACCGCCGGCACGATCGCCCGGGCCGCCGACTTCTTCTCGTTCGGCACGAACGACCTCACCCAGATGGGCTGGGGGTTCTCCCGCGACGACGTCGAAGGGGCCTTCTTCACGCGGTACCTGGAGCTCGGCATCTTCGGCGTCTCCCCGTTCGAGTCGATCGACCGCGACGGGGTCGGCCGGCTGGTGCGCATCGCCGTCGCCGAGGGCCGCGCCGCCCGGCCCGACCTGCACATCGGCGTCTGCGGCGAGCACGGCGGCGACCCCGACTCCATCCACTTCTTCCACGAGGCGGGCCTCGACTACGTGTCCTGCTCGCCGTTCCGCGTCCCGGTCGCGCGCCTCGAGGCCGGCCGCAGCGCGGTCACGGCGAGCGGCTCCGACACCCGCTGAAACCCTCCGAGGAGGAGCCATGAACCCAACAGTGGACCGGCAGCGCATCGTCGTCGGCTACGACGCCTCGGCCGGGTCCCTCGCCGCCGTCGACTGGGCCGCCGCCGAGGCCGAACGGGCCGGCGCGCAGCTGCAGATCGTCAACGCCTACCGGCAGGTCTGGCCCGGCGCCTACTACGACATCGCACCGGAGCTCGCCGAGGCCGCGTACCGGCAGGCCGAGACGCTCGTCGGCGACGCCGTCGCCCGGGTCCGCGGGCGCGGCACCGGCATCGACGTCGTCGCCACGGCCGTCGACGCCCTGCCCGCCGCCACCCTGCTCGACCTCGGCGCGGCCGGCGCCCGGCTGCTCGTCGTCGGCAACCGCGGCGCCGGCGGGCTGGCGAACCTCGTCTTGGGCTCGGTCAGCCAGCAGGTCGCCACCCACGCCCGCGTCCCGGTGGCCGTCGTCCGGGGCCGCGGCGACGCGGCCGGCGGGCCGGTCGTCGCCGGCACCGACGACTCGCCCGGCGCCGACGCCGCCCTGGCCCTCGCGTTCGAGGCCGCCCGCGCCCGCGGCGCCGGGCTCGTCGCGATTCGTGCGTACGTGCCGCCGATCCGGCCGCTGCTGCCGTACAGCGCGATCGAGGCGCAGGAGCGCGCGGCCCTCGAGGCCTCCGTCGCCGGCTGGGCCGGGAAGTACCCGGACGTGGCCGTCGAGACCCGGGTGGCCGTCGGCCGGGCGGCGAAGGTGCTCATCGGCGCGTCGCACACGGCGCAGCTCGTGGTCGTCGGCAGCCGCGGCCACGGCGGGTTCACCGGGCTGCTGCTCGGCTCCGTCGGCCAGCAGCTCATGCACCACGCCGAGTGCCCCGTGCTCATCGGCCACGCGTAGGCGTGCACGGGCCCGGCGCCGGGGTGACCTTCGGCCCTGACATCGGGCCCCCGCCCGCGTGACGGTGGAAGCATGACGACCACCACGTCGGCGCCGGCGGGTCTCACCACGGCCCGGGCCGCCGAGATCCGGTCCACGACGGGGCGCAACGAGCTGCCGGCGGCGCGGCCGCCGTCGATCGCCGGGCGGGTCGGCGCCCAGCTGCGTGACCCGCTCATCGTCGTCCTGCTCGCCGCGATGGCCGTCACGGCCGTCCTGCGCGACCTCGCCGACCTGGCGGTCATCGCCCTCGTCATCGTCCTCAACACCACCATCGGCGTGATCCAGGAGGTGCGGGCCGACCGCGCCGTCGCCGCGCTGCGGCGCATGGCGGCACCCCACGCCCGGGTGCGCCGCGACGGCGCCGACGTCGTCCTGCCGGCGGCCGAGCTGGTGCCCGGCGACGTGGTGCGGGTCGAGGCCGGCGACGTGGTCCCGGCCGACCTGCGCGTCGTCGAGGCCGTACGGCTCACCACCGACGAGTCGGCCCTCACCGGCGAGTCGATGACCGTGGCCCGGACGGTCGGCGACGAGCTGTCCGCCGGGACCGTCACCGCCACCGGCCGGGCCATCGGCGAGGTGGTCCGCACCGGCACCGACAGCGCCCTGGGCCGCATCGCCGCGCTCGTGGCCGGCCAGCCCCGCCGCGCCACCCCGCTGCAGCGGCGCCTCGCCGGGCTCGGCAAGGTCCTCGCCGCCGTCGCGGTGACCCTGTCGGCCGTGGTCTTCGCCGTCGGCGTGCTGCGCGGCCAGCCGGTCACCGAGATGCTGCTCGCCGCGGTCAGCCTGACCGTCGCCGCGGTGCCGGAGTCGCTGCCGGCCGTCGTCACCCTCGCGCTGGCGCTCGGCGCGCACCGGATGGCGCGCCGCTCGGCGATCGTGCGGCGCCTGCCGGCCGTGGAGACCCTGGGCTCGGTCACCGTCCTGGCGACCGACAAGACCGGCACCCTCACCGAGGGCCTCATGAGCGTCGACCGGTTCGTGCTGCCGGACGGGGCGACGATCACGTTCACGGGCCGCGGCTACGACCCGCACGGCACCGCCGAGCCCGCCCCCGGCCCCGCCGGCACCGAGCTGGCCCGCGCGCTGGTGCTGTGCACCGACGCCGGCCTCGCCACCGGCGACGACGGGACCTGGACCCCGGTCGGCGACCCGATGGAGGCCGCGCTGCTCACCGCCGCCGGCCGCTGCGGCGTCGCCGTCGCGCTGCGCGACCGCTACCCGCGGGTCGACGAGGTGCCGTTCGACGCCGAACGCCGCCGGATGACCACCGTGCACACCGACCCCGCCGGCGGCTACCTGGTCGTCGCCAAGGGCGCCCCGGACGTGCTGCTCACGGCCGACGAGCTCGGCGCCGCGCAGCTCGCCGACGACGGGTACCGGGTCCTCGCGGTCGCCACCGCCCACCACGACGAGCGCCCCGCCCACGACCGCCTCGAGGACGGGCTGCGCCTGCTCGGCCTGGTCGCGCTCACCGACCCGGTCCGCGAGGCGGCATCCGGCACCGTCGCCGCGTTCCACGCCGCCGGCATCCGCCCGATCCTCATCACCGGCGACCACCCGGCCACCGCGACGGCGGTCGCCGCCCGGGTCGGCCTGGTCCGGCCCGGCGACGACCCGGCCGCGGCCGTCTACGCGCGCACCCGCCCCGAGGAGAAGCTCACCATCATCCGGCGGCTGCAGCACGACGGGCACGTCGTGGCGATGACCGGCGACGGCGTGAACGACGCGCCCGCGCTGCGCCGGGCCGACATCGGCGTGGCGATGGGCCGCGGTGGTACCGAGGCCGCCCGGCAGGCCGCCGACCTGGTGCTCGCCGACGACGACCTGGCGACCATCGGCACCGCGATCCGCGAGGGCCGGCGCATCTACGCCAACATCCGCCGGTTCCTGGTGTACGCCCTCGCCGGTGGCGTCGCCGAGATCCTCGTGATGCTCGCCGGGCCGTGGCTGGGCCTGGCGGTACCGCTGCTGCCCGCCCAGATCCTGTGGATCAACATGATCACCCACGGCCTGCCCGGGGTCGCCCTCGGCGGCGAACCGGCCACCCCCGGCCTGATGCGCCGCCCGCCCCGCCGGCCCGATCAGGCCGTCCTCGGCGGGCTGACCGGGCGGATCGGGCTCATCGGCGCGCTCATCACCGTCACCGTGCTCGGCGCGGCGCTGTGGACCGAGCACACCGGCGGCCCCTGGCGCACTGTGCTGTTCGTGACGCTGGGCCTGGCCCAGCTCGGCATCGCCCTCGCCCTGCGGGTGCGGGCCGGCCGGGCCCGCAACCGCAGCCTGGACGCCGCCGTCGCGCTGTCCCTGCTGCTGCAGGTGGCCGCGGTGTGGGTGGCGCCGCTGCGGGACCTGCTCGGTACCGAACCGCTCACGGTCGTCCAGCTGGCCGCGTGCGCGCTGGTGGCCGCGGTGCCCGGCGCGGTCACGGCCCTTGCGACCCGCCGGGCCGGGTCGAACGGCCCTGCAACCGCCGCCCGCGAGGCGGTCGAATGATCACAAGCGGTTGATCTCCGCGACGGTACAGCGAAGTGACGGTACAGCGAAGGGACGGCAACGATGTCTCGCACACACGACGAGGTCGACGTCACCGTGCAGGTCCAGCCCGGCATGGGCCGGCGCGTGCAGGTCTACGCCCGGGAGAAGGTCGCCGCGGCGATCGGGCACACGGGCCGGCCCGTGCTGTTCGCCCGGGTCCGGCTCGACCGGATCGGCAACCCCGCCGCGACCCGGCCGGTGACGGCCCGCGCCGAGATCGACCTCAACGGCCACGTGCTGCACGCCGAGGCCCACGCCGACACCCCGTACGAGGCCGTGGACCTGCTCCAGGACCACCTGCTGGCCCAGATGGAGCGCCGCACCGCCGTCCGGTGACCGCGGGCGACCTACGGCGGGGCAGGTCCGGGACTTCCGGCCCTGCCCCGCCGCCGTCCGCGGGCGGGATGCTGGAAGGAGAAGCCGAGGAGGACGCCATGATGTGGTACCAGCACGGCATGACCGGCCTGCCGCTGACCGGCCTGCTGTTCGTCCTGCTGATCGCGGCGGCGGTCGCGGTCGCGCTGGCCACCCGGCCACGACCCGCCGGGACGGCCCGGACGGCCGGGACGGCCGGGGATCCCGAGGCGGTCCTCGCCGAGCGTTACGCCCGCGGCGAGATCGACGACGAGGAGTACCAGCACCGGCTGGCCGTGCTCCGGGCCGGGGTCACTGCTCCACGACCTCGATGACCTGATCCGCCGGCAGCCGCGGCGTGTGCGGCGGGCCCGCGTGGTCCGGGTCGGCGACCCCGAGCCGCAGCACCAGGTAGGGGTAGCCGGTGTCGGACAGCATCCGCCGCAGCGCCTGCCGGGTGAAGTCCAGCTCGACCGGGCTGCTCAGCGGCAGGACCGTCGTGCCGTGCGACGTCGCGCACAGCCACACCTCGCTGAGCGCCTCGCCGGCCCGCAGCCACTGCTCGGGCTCGTCGGCGTCGCCGTAGAGCACCGCGTACGACGCGGCGGAGTCGTGGCCCTCGCCGGCGACCAGGGAGCCGGTCACGCCGAAGTCGCGCTCGGCCACCGTGGTCAGCGGCAGCTCGGCCGGCAGCACGGCGTCGGGCACGCCGGAACCCCCGGGGCGTTCACCGCCGACCCACGACGCCGTCTCGGCCCGCATCCGCTCGTCGCGGCGGTGGGCCTCGTCGGCGTGCTCCACCATGACGGCGAGCTGCAGCACCTCGTCGCGGCGCAGGACGTGCAGCCGCGCGCCGGCCTGGCGGGCCGCGTCGACGAGCGCCTGGCGCACCCCCGGCGGCACCGGCTCCGGGCCGACCACCCGGCGGTCGGTGTGCCGCACCCGCAGCAGCTGGAGCCGCTGCATGGCGTGCGGGTCGGCGGGCTCGTGCGCGACGGCCCGCACGACCGCGAGCGGCGCGCCGGACGGCCCGGCCGGGCGGTCGACCTCGGCGGTCCAGCCCTCGGCGGCCAGGCCGACCAGCGCGTGGTGCAGCGCGGCGCCGCAGCTCACGAGCATCAGCCGGCCGCTCGGGTCCTGCTCCTGGAGCTGCCGCGCGGGCACGGCGTGCAGCTCCAGCCGGTCGCCGCGGACGACCCAGCGCCACGGTTGCGTGTTGTGCACCGAAGGCGCCAGCCGGGCGGTCTGTGCCGCGCCGACCAGCGCCTGGGTGACCTGCTCGGTCATCTCACCTGCCTCGTGGTCACGGTTGACCTGGTAGTCCGACAGTATCGGTGCCGGAACGGCGGGTCGACATGGGGACCGGTCCGGCGTCCTGCGCCGCGTAGCCGACGCGCATGGCGATCGCCGGGTGGCCCACGCCGCCGAGCAGCCGCCGCAGCGCGGAGCGCACCGGCTCCACCTCGACGACCTCGCTGATCGGCGAGGCCGCGAGCCCGCGGGCGGTGAGGGTCAGCCAGACGTCGGACAGCGCCTCGCCCGCGGCGAGCCACGCGGCAGGAGCCTCGGTGTCGACGACGAGGATGAGGTGGACGGTGCCCTGGTCGGTGCCGGGACCCGGGTCCAGCGCCGCCGGCGCGGCCAGGTCCAGGTCCCTCGGCGGGACGGTCCGTCCGCCGCCCGCGACCGTGCTGCGGGGCGAGACCCCGTCGCGCTCCTGGCGGGGGCGGGTCGTCCAGGCCAGGATGTCGTCGCGGAACCGGGTCTCGGACCGCTCCACCGTGTTGGCGTGGGCGACCGCGGACGCGAACGCGGTGACCTGATCGGCCCGCACCACGTGCAGGTGCACGCCGTGCCGCTCGGCGGCCGAGCGAAGCTGCGCCAGCACGGCCTCGTCCGGGCGGCGGTCCGAGAACGGCCGGCGGTCGGTGCGGCGGCGGTAGAGCGCCGCGTACAGCTCCCGGTCGGCCGGGCCCGGCGCGCCCTGACGGATGCGGGCCAGCAGGTCGGGCCGCTGCGGGTCGGGCAGCCGGTCGATGTCCGCCGCGTACCCGGCGGCCCGCAGCGCGACGGTGGCGTGGTGCAGCGCGGTACCGCAGCTGAGCAGCTGCAGCCGCCCGTCGGGGTCGAGCCCGTCGAGCCGGCGGGCCCGGTCGGCCCACAGCTCGGCGTGGTCGCCGGCGAGGCGCCACCGCCACGGCTGCGTGTTGAGGATGGACGGGGCGCGCAGGGCGGCGATGGACGCCTCGGCCAGCTGGTCGAGCGCTGCGCGTGGATGCTGCGTCATGATGCCCTCCGATCTTCGGCGGCGCGGCCGTAGTAGGCGGTCCGCATCAGCTCGCGCAGGTCGGCGAGCATCGGCATGCGCGGGTTGGCCGGGGCGCACTGGTCCAGGTACGCGTTCATGGCCTGCTGGGGCAGGGCGTCCAGGAACGCCGTCTCGTCGACGCCGGCCGCCTGGAACGACGGCTCGATGCCGGCCTCGGCCCGCAGCCGCTCGACCGCCGCCGCGTAGGACTCCACGCCCTCCTCGGGCGTGGCCGCCGGCAGGCCGAGCATGCGGGCGATGTCCTGGTACCGCTGCGGGGCGACGTACCGCTCGTACTTCGGCCAGGCGGTCAGCTTCGCCGGCACCGTGCCGTTGTGCCGGATCACGTGCGGCAGCAGGATCGCGTTGGTCCGCCCGTGCGCGATGTGGAACGTGGCGCCGAGGGTGTGCGCGAGCGCGTGGACGATGCCCAGGAAGGCGTTGCCGAACGCCATCCCGGCGATCGAGCCGGCGTTGTGCATCTTCTCGCGGGCCACCGGCGCGGCGGCGCCGTCACGCACGGCGGCCGGCAGGTGCTCGAAGATGAGCCGGATCGCGTGCAGGGCGAGGCCGTCGGTGTAGTCGCTGGCGTACACCGACACGTACGCCTCGGTCGCGTGCGTGAGCGCGTCGAACCCGCTGTCGGCGGTCACGTTCGGCGGCAGGTCGGCGGTGAGCGCCGGGTCGACGATCGCCACGCTCGGGGTGAGCGCGTAGTCGGCGAGCGGGTACTTCATGCCGGTGGCCGTGTCCGTGATCACGGCGAACGGGGTGATCTCGGCGCCGGTGCCCGACGTCGTCGGGACGCACACCAGCCGGGCCAGGCGGCCCAGGTTCGGGAAGGTGAACGCGCGCTTGCGGATGTCGAAGAACTTCTCCCGCATGTCGGCGAACTCGGTGCCCGGGTGCTCGTAGAGCAGCCACATCACCTTGGCCGCGTCCATCGGCGAGCCGCCGCCGAGGGCGATGATCGTGTCGGGCCGGAACGCCCGCATCAGCTCGGCGCCCCGTTCGACCGTCGCCATCGTCGGCTCCGGCTCGACGTCGTCGAGGATCTGCACCGTCACCGGGTTGGCGCCGCGGCGCAGCACGCCGCGGATGCGGTCGACGTAGCCGAGGCGGGTCATCGTCGGGTCGGTCACGACGGTGACGCGGTGCACGTCGGGCATGTCGGCGAGGTACCGGATCGCGTTGGGCTCGAAGTAGATCCGCGGCGGGACCTTGAACCACTGCAGGTTGTTCGTGCGCCGCCCGACCCGCTTGATGTTGAGCAGGTTGACCGCCGAGACGTTGCCGGAGACCGAGTTGCGCCCGTAGCTGCCGCAGCCGAGGGTGAGCGAGGGCAGGAACGCGTTGTAGACGTCGCCGATGCCGCCCTGCGACGACGGCGAGTTCCAGATGATCCGGACCGCCTTCACCCGCTGCCCGTACGCCTCGGCGACCTCGGGAAGCGCCGTGTGGATCACGGCGCTGTGGCCGAGGCCGTCGAGCTCGACCATCTGCTCGGCGAGCCGGAACCCGTCCTCGCGCGACGCGGCACGCAGCACGGCGAGCACCGGGCAGAGCTTCTCCCGGGTGAGCGGCTCGTGCGACCCGACCGAGTCGACGGGCACCAGGATGACGGACGTGTCGGGGGGTACCTCGAAGCCGGCGCGCTCGGCGATCCACGCCGCCGACCGGCCGACCACGTCGGGATTGAGGGCCCCGGTGAAGATGAACCGCTCCAGCTGCTGCTTCTGCGCCGGGGTGGCGACGTGGGCGTGCAGCCGCGCGAACACGGCCAGGGCCTCCTCGGCGATCTCCTTGTCGAGGATGACGGCCTGCTCCGACGCGCAGATCATGCCGTTGTCGAAGGTCTTGGACACGACGATGTCGTGCACGGCGCGCACGACGTCGGCGGTGCGCTCGACGTAGGCGGGCACGTTGCCGGGGCCGACGCCGAGGGCGGGCTTGCCGGCTGAGTAGGCGGCCCGGACCATGCCGCTGCCGCCGGTGGCGAGGATGACGGCCACGCCGGGGTGCTGCATGAGCGCCTGGGTCGCCTCGATCGACGGGGCCTCGACCCACTGGATGCAGTGCCGCGGCGCGCCGGCGGCCACCGCCGCGTCGCGGACGATCCGGGCGGCCTCGGCGCTGCACCGCTGCGCGGCGGGGTGGAACGCGAACACGACCGGGTTGCGGGTCTTCAGCGCGATGAGCGCCTTGAACACGGTGGTCGACGTCGGGTTCGTCACCGGCGTGACGGCGCAGACCACGCCGACCGGCTCGGCGATCTCGACGATCCCGTCGATGTCGTCGCGGGACACCACGCCCACGGTGCGCAGCCCGTCCAGGCTGTGCGCGATGTGCTCCGAGGCGAAGACGTTCTTGACCGCCTTGTCCTCGAAGACGCCGCGGCCGGTCTCCTCGATCGCCAGCTCCGCGAGGCGCCCGTGCTGGCTGAGGGCGGCGACGGAGGCCTTCTTGACGATGTGGTCGACCTGTTCCTGACGCAGGTCCGCGTAGCCGCCGAGCGCCTGCCCGGCCTGGCGCACCAGGCGGTCGATCGCCGCGGCGGGGGCCTCCACGGGGGCCTCGACGGTGACGGTCGGGTCGCTGCGCGACGGGGCGATGGTCACGATCATCACATCCCTCGGAGTGCGGTGGTGTCCACGAGCCGGGCCCGGCGGGGCAGGTCCCGCACCAGGGCGATCGGACAGGTGGTGTTCGCGGCGACGACCGCCGCGACGGCGCCGAGCTCCCGGTGCCGGTTGCCGACCACGACCAGCGACGCGCCGGCGGCGGCGTCGAGCAGCCGGGCGGCCGGATCGAGCCCGGCCAGGACGTCGACGGCGACCGGCACCTCCGCGAACGCCGGCCGCCAGGCGGCGAGGGCCTCGCTGAGCTGCCGGCGCTCGTCCGGATCGGCGCCGCGGTCGAGTGGCAGGACGTGACAGATCCGCAGGGCCGTGCCGCGGCGCCGGGCGGCGTCGAAGGCGAACCACAGCGCCGGCACGTGCGGTGCGGGATCGTCCACGCCGAGCACCACCGCGAGCGCACCCGTGTCGTCCGGTGCGGCGCCGGCGATGACGACCGGGCAGGCGGCGTACGCGACGACGTGCGCGGCGGTGTGCCGGCCGTACCGGCCCAGGACCACCAGGTCGGCCGAGCGGGTCGCCCGCACGAGCGCGGCGCCGGCCGCCCGGTCGGCGACGACGGCCCGTACGTCGAGCCCCGGGTACTCGCCCAGCAGCGCGTCGCGGGCCGCGTCGGCCAGCCGCCGGGCCCCGGTCTGCGGGTCGTCGGCGAGGGCGAGCGGGTTCGAGACGGCGTAGGCGGCCCGTTCGAGCGGTGCGTGGATCAGGCGCAGCGATCCGTCCGCCGCCGCGGTCTCGCCGGCCGCGTACCGCGCGGCCGCCCACGAGGCCGCCGAACCGTCGTAGCCGACAACGACACTGTGCGATGACATGGCCGCCCTCCCGTGCCTCCCGTGTGCGTCAGACGTCGAAGGTGTAGCGGCGCTGCACCGTCGTGTCGTCGAAGCCCCATTCCAGGGCGTCGGTGACGCCCACGACGCCGTCGAGCGCCCGGACCAGGCGGACGGCGATCTGCGCGGTGCTGCGCCGGTCGACCTTGCCGGTGAGGGTGACGTGGCCCGCGGCGACGCCGACGACGACCTCGATCGGGTCCAGCCACAGGACGCCCTGCAGGACGCCGCCGACGATCTCCCGGCTGATCTCGTCGTCGTTGCGCAGGTACCGGCGCAGCAGGTCGCGCCGGGCCACGATGCCGACGAGGTTCCCGTCGTCGTCCACGACGGGCAGCCGCTTCACCCGGTGCTGCTCCATGACCTGTGCGGCCCGGGTGAGGGTCACGTCCGCCGGCACCGTCACGGCCGGGGTGGTCATGAGCTGCCCGGCGGTCTCGCCACCGGCCTTGCCCTTGGCGACGCGGTCGCGGCGCCGCTCGAACAGCCGGGCGTGGACGTCGGCGCCGTTGAACTCGACCTTGTGCAGCAGGTCGGCCTCCGACACCACCCCGAGCACCTGCCGGTCGTCGCCGACCACCGGCAGGGCGCTGACGCCGTGCTCGACGAGCAGGTCGACGAGCTGCCGGTAACCGGCGCCCGGGGCGACGGTCACCACGTTCCGGGTCATCACGTCACGTACCAGCAGCGCTTTCATGGACCTGCCCCTCTCGTGCGTCGTCTCGGATTCACCGTGACGCACGGGCGGGGCCGCCGCACGGGCCGAAGGTCACGTCACGACGGGACCGGCACCAGCTCGTAGCCGGTGACGAGGTCGCAGTCGATGCCGACGACGCAGTTCATCGTGTCGTCGACCCACGGCTGCAGGAGCCGCTCGTACCGGGCGACGCGCGCCTCGTCGAGGATCAGCCGCGCGGTGCCGGTGACGACCACGGTCCAGCCGGCGTGGGCGCCGACGTCGATCGTGTCGGCCTCGTACGCGACGACGACCGGCCCGTTGGTGGTCGCGGTCGAGCCGAGCGCCGCGCCCAGGTTGGTCCGGATGACGATCGTGCCCCCGTCGACCAGGTGGTTCACCGGCCGGATCGCGGGCAGCGCCCGCTGGGTGAACACCACCCGGCCGACCGGCACCGACGCCAGCAGCTCCAGGCAGCGTTCCCGGCTCAGCGACCGCAGTTGCGCCATCGTGCTCCTTCCCGATCCCGCCGACACTGCCGCCCCCGGGCGGGCCACCACCAGGGCCGAACGGCCCGGGTCACCCGGGACCTTCCGCACCGCCCGCCGGGCCGCCGCGGGTCACCGCCGGGTCCCGGTCCGGGCGGGACCATCGCCCCTGGCCGGCCGGACCCTCCCGGGGCAGGGTCGGGGGCATGGAACTCCCGGACCGCACCGCCGCGGCCTGCGTGCGCGCGGCCGTCACGGCGCCCTCGATGCACAACACCCAGCCGTGGCTGTTCCGCCTCGGTACCGACCGGATCGAGATCATCACCGACCCGCGGCGTGCCCTCGCGGTCGTCGACCCCGACGGCCGGGCCATGCACCTGAGCCTGGGCGCGGCCGTGTGCAACCTCCGCCTCGCCCTGGCCGCCGCCGGCTGGACCTCCCGCCTCGCGGGCCCGGGCCTGGTGCTGCTGGGCCCGCAGCGGGAACCGTCGGACGGCATGCTGGTCCTGGCCTCGGCCATCGGCCATCGCCGCACCAACCGCGGCCCCTACACCGCCACGCCCGTCGGGGAGGACGTGCTCGACGCGCTGCGGGTCGCAGCGGCCGGCCCGGACGTCCGCCTGACCGTGCTCGACCCGCTGCGCCGCAGCGCCGTGCTGGCCCTCACCCAGGCCGCCGACGACCGTCAGCGCGGCGACCCGGCCTACCGCTGCGAGCTCGCCCGGTGGACCGACGCGGACGGCAACCGCCGCGACGGCGTGACGGCCCGCACGTTCGGGCCGCGGGCGGCCACCGCCGCGCTGCCGCTGCGCGACTTCGGCCTCACCCTGCCGCTCGCCGAGCGCACCGCCGCCCGCTTCGAACGGCACCCGCTGCTCGTGGTGCTGCACAGCCGCCGGGACACGCCCGACGCCTGGGTGGCCGCCGGGCGGGCGCTGCAACGGGTCCTGCTCACCGCGACGGTCCACGGCCTGGCCACCCAGCCGATGACCCAGGCCCTGGAGGTGCCCGACTTCCGGCGGTACCTCGAGGACCCGGACGGCCGCTGGCACCCGCAGATGATCCTGCGCGTCGGCCACGCCCAGCCGGCGCCGGCCGGGCCGCGCCGCGACATCCGCGACATGGTGCTGCGCGAGCCGGATCAGCGGCCGCTGCCGCGCTCGACCGCGTTCCCCCGGACCACGCTGGCCGGGGCCGGCCGATGACGCGCACGGTGACCGAGGCGGAGCTCGCCCGCGTCCTCGGCGCGCTGCCCGGCACGCCGCGGATCGTCGCGAGCGGCAACCACGCCGCGCCCCGGCGGCTGCTGGCCGTCGCCGACGCCGCCGTGGCCGAGTTCCGGCTGTTCATGCTCAACGCCCAGCCCGGCCTCCCGGACCGCGACGGCGTCGGCTACGAGACGGCGTTCGTGGGGCCGGGCATGCGGGGCCACCCGCGACTGCGGTACTTCCCGTGCCGCCTGTCGCTGGTGCCCGCACTGCTGCGGCAGCGCCTGCGGCCCGACGTCGTGCTCCTGCACACCGCCCGGCCGTCGGGCGGGACCGTGAGCCTCGGCGTCGAGGTCAACGTCCTGCCGGCCGCGGTCGAGGCGGTCCGCGCCCGCGGCGGGATCGTCGTCGCGCAGGCGAACGCCGCGATGCCGGTCACGTACGGCGACGCGCAGCTGCCGCTGGACGCGGTGGACTACCTGCTGGAGGCGGACGAGCCCCTCACCGCGCACGCCGCCGCGGCACCCGACGCGACGTCGGCCGCGATCGGCGACCGGGTCGCCGCGCTCATCCCCGCGGCCGCCACGCTGCAGCTGGGCATCGGCGCGATCCCCGACGCCACGCTCGGCGCCCTGCTCGACCGGCGCGGCCTGCGGATCTGGTCGGAGATGTTCTCCGACGGGGCGCTCACCCTGGAGAAGGCCGGCTGCCTCGACCGCGACACGCCGGTGACGGCGTCGTTCTGCTTCGGCTCGGCCGAGCTGTACGACTGGGTCGACCGCAACCCGCGGGTGCGGATGCTGCGCACCGAGAAGACCAACGACCCGGGCACGATCGCGGCGCAGCCGGCGCTGTTCAGCGTCAACAGCGCGCTGCAGGTCGACCTGTTCGCCCAGGCGAACGCCAGCCGGGTCGGCGCACGTACCCACTCGGGGTTCGGCGGGCAGACCGACTTCATCGTGGGCGCCATGCACTCGCCGGGCGGCCACGCGATCATCGCGCTGCGCTCGTGGCACCCGAAGGCCGACGTCTCGGCGGTGGTACCGCTGCTGACCGGGCCGGTGACCTCGTTCCAGCACAGCTACATCGTCACCGAGCAGGGCACCGCCCGGATCTGGGGCAGCGACTCGGTCGAGCAGGCGCAGGAGATCCTCGACCACGCCGCCCACCCGGACGCCCGCCCCGGCCTGCGGGACGCCGGCCGGGGCCTCGGGCTGCCGCTGGTCTGAGCCGGCCCTCGTGCGCTCAGAACATCACCGGCGGGCGGAAGCCGGGCTGCGCGTCGTCGGCGTCGTCGCCGACGGCGGCCGACAGGTGGCTCACCACGTCGACGACGCCGTCGACGCGCTCCACCTGGCGGACCAGGAACGGCACCACGGACGCCCGCTCGACCTCGCCGAGCAGCGTCACCACGCCGTCGTCGACCTCGACCCGCAGGCTCGCGGCGTCGACCCCGACCAGACCGTCGACGGCCTCGGCGAGGATCTCGCGGCGGATCTCCGCGTCGGAGCGCAGGAAGACCTTGAGCAGGTCGCGGCGGGTCACCATGCCGATGAGCCGGCCCAGCTCGTCGACCACCGGCAGCCGCTTCAGCTGGGCGGAGTCCATGATCCGGGCCGCGGCGGCGAGCGACGTCGTCGACATGACGGTGACCGCCGGCGCGTTCATCAGCTCGCCCGCCGCGGTCGCGTGCGCCTTGCCGCGGGCCTGGCGGGTCTGCCGGCTCTCGAACAGCCGGAACCGCTCGTCGTCGCCGGCGAACTCGATCTTCGGGGTGAGGTCGGCGGACGAGACCACCCCGACGACCCGGTCGAACCGGTCGACGACCGGCACCGCGTTCACCTCGTGGGCCTCCATCAGGTCCACGATCTCCTTGAACGGCGTGTCCTCCTGCACGGACACCGCGCCGATGGTCATCACGTCGGCCACGTTCCAGCGGCTCATCTCGGCCTCCTCGACATCGTTGTGGCATCTCCCGGGCCGACCGTACGACCGGCCGGGAAACCCCCGGCAGGGCCGAACGACACCCGTCACGGGAGTCGTTGGGCGGGTCCCGCCGACCCGGGCCGATCGGCCCTGTCACCGCGGCGGCGTGCCGACGGAGGATGGCCTTGAGGGACCACTCCAGCCCGTGACGCAGGGAGGTGTCCCATGGCTTACGAGTACGGGCCGATCGTCGTCGGTGTCGACGGATCGGCCGACAGCATGGGTGCGGTGCACTGGGCCGCCGACGAGGCGTGCCGGTGGACCCGGACGCTGGTGGCGGTGACCGCCGTCCCGCCGGACGGCACCGGGCCGCCGGGCGGCGCGGACGTCGCCGCGGCCAGTCGGTCGAGCTGGTCATCAAGATCCAGCTGGCGAACACGCCGA
>NZ_JBEXCY010000251.1:0-15486 GCF_040605515.1 Dactylosporangium sp. NPDC005572
GGCCCGCTGGCAGCCGCGGTGGCGCCCGGCACCGACCGGCTCGGCCTGCTCCTGCCCGCGACGCCGCTGCACCACCTGCTCTGCGCCGACCTGGGCCGCCCGCTGGTCGTCACCAGCGGCAACGTGGCGGACGAACCCATCGCGATCGACGACGGCGATGCCCGGCGCCGGCTGTGGGGGCTCGCCGACGGGTTCCTGGGCCACGACCGGGTGATCCGGTCGCGGTACGACGACTCCGTGGTCCACGTCGTCGCCGGCCGGCCGGCCGTCGTGCGGCGGGCCCGCGGCTACGCACCCGACCCCCTCGACCTGCCGGTCCACGCGCCCGAGCCGCTGCTCGCCGTCGGCGGCCAGCTCAAGCACACGTTCACGATCGCCCGGGGCGGCACCGCGATCGTCGGACCGCACACCGGCGACCTCGAACGGCAGGACGCCCTGGAGTCGTTCACCGCGAGCCTGCGGCACCTGTGCCGGGTCGCCGGCGCCGATCCCCGGGTCGTCGCCCACGACCTGCATCCGGGGTACCTCTCGACGCAGTACGCGACGGCGCTGCCGCAGTGCCGGCAGGTGGCGGTCCAGCACCACCACGCCCACGTCGCGTCGTGCGCCGCCGAGCACGGCGTCACCGGCCCCTTCCTCGGCGTCGCCTACGACGGGCTCGGCCTCGGCGACGACGGCACCCTCTGGGGCGGCGAGATCCTGCTGGCGGACCTGCGCTCGTACCGGCGGATCGCCCGGTTCGGCCGGGCCCCGCTGCCCGGCGGTGCCGCCGCCGTGCGCCGGCCGGCCCGCATGGCGCTCGGCTACCTGTTCGGTGCCGAGTTCGGTACCGAACCGACGGGGGACGCCGCCGCGCTGCGGACGCTGGCGGCGCCGTTGCTGCAGCGGCTGCCCCACACCGAGGTGGCCACCGTCCGGCGCATGGTGCGCCGCGGGGTGAACTGCCCGCCGGCATCGAGCGCCGGCCGCCTGTTCGACGCCGTGGCGGCGCTGCTGGGGCTGGGCGACGACGCGACCTACGAGGGTGAGGCCGCCGTGGCGCTGGAGGTGCGGGCGGCCGGCCATGGCCCCGCCCCGGCCCTGCCCTGGCGCCTCGCCACCCGCGACGGCCTCGTCGTCTACGACCCCGGGCCGACCCTGCACGGCGCGCTGCTGGCCAGGCACGACGGCGCCCAGACCGGCTACGTGGCCGCCGCGTTCCACGCCACCGTCGCCGCCGTGACCGTCGCGGTCTGCGCGGACGCCGCCGAGCGGCACGGCACGTCCGTGGTCTGCCTGTCCGGCGGGGTCATGCAGAACCGCGTCCTCGTCGGGGCGCTGGTCGCCGGGCTCGCCGGGGCGGGGCTCACGCCGCTGGTCAACGAGCGCGTGCCGGCCAACGACGGCGGCCTCAGCTACGGCCAGGCCGCGGTCGCCGCGGCCCGGCTCCGGGAGGGGTGACGGGGATGTGTCTCGGCGTGCCGGGCCGGGTCGTGGCCGTGCGCGACGGCGGCGGGCTGCCCATGGCGACCGTCGACTTCGGCGGCGTACAGCGCGAGGTGTGCCTGGCCTACACGCCGGAGGCCGGCGAGGGTGACTACGTCGTCGTGCACGTCGGGTTCGCGATCAGCCGCCTCGACGAGGCCGAGGCGCTGCGGACGCTGACGGTACTGCGGGCGATGGGCGACGCCGTCGAGCGGGAACTGTCGCCGGAGGGGGCGGAGCCGTGAGATACCTGCAGGAGTACCGCGATCCCGGCCTCGCCCGGCGGCTGCTCGACCAGCTGCGCACGGAGGCCACCCGGCCCTGGACGGTCATGGAGGTCTGCGGCGGGCAGACGAACACCGTCGTGCGGCAGGGCCTCGACGAGCTGCTGCCCGCCGGGATGCGGATGATCCACGGCCCCGGCTGCCCGGTGTGCGTCACGCCGCTGGAGCTCGTCGACAAGGCCCTCGCCATCGCCGCGCGGGACGGGGTCGTGTTCACCTCGTACGGCGACATGCTCCGGGTGCCCGGCAGCGACACGGACCTGCTGGCCCTGCGGGCCCGCGGCGCCGACGTGCGGGTCGTGTACTCCCCGCTGGACGCGGTCCGGATCGCCGCCGCGCACCCGGACCGCCAGGTCGTGTTCTTCGCCGTCGGCTTCGAGACCACCGCGCCGGCCAACGCCATGGCCGTCCTGCGGGCGCACCACCTCGGGCTGCGCAACTTCAGCATGCTGGTCAGCCACGTGCTCGTGCCGCCCGCGATGACCGCGATCCTCGACGCGCCGGACTGCGAGGTCCAGGCGTTCCTCGCCGCCGGGCACGTGTGCGCGGTCATGGGCTGGACCGAGTACGAGCCCATCGCCGCCCGCTACGGCGTGCCGATCGTCGTGACCGGTTTCGAGCCGCTCGACCTGCTCGAAGGGCTGCTGATGGCCGTGCGGCAGCTCGAGGCCGGGCACGCGGCCGTGCAGAACCAGTACGCCCGGGCGGTGCGCCGCGCCGGCAACGCCGTCGCCCAGGACACGATCCGGCGCGTCTTCCGCGTCGGCGACCGGGCCTGGCGCGGTATCGGCGCCATCCCGGACAGCGGGCTGCGGCTCACCGCCGAGTTCGGCGCCTACGACGCCGAGCTGCGCTTCGCGGTGGACGGCGTGACGACCCGCGAGCACCCGGACTGCATCGCGGGTGCCATCCTGCGCGGGACCCGCCTGCCGACCGACTGCGCCGCCTACGGGACGCGGTGCACCCCGCGGGCGCCGCTCGGTGCGCCGATGGTGTCCTCCGAGGGCACCTGCGCCGCGTTCCACGCCGCCGGCCGGGTGACGGCCCGGTGACCGCGGTGGACCCGGCCCGGGCCGCGTGCCCCGCCCCGCCGCACGAGTCCGAGCGGGTACAGCTCGGGCACGGCAGCGGCGGGCGGCTCTCCGCCGAGCTGCTCGGCCAGGTGGTGCTGCCGGCGCTCGGCGGGCCGCCCGGCGCCGTGGCGGAGGACGCCGCCGTCGTCACCGTGGCCGGCGCGGAGGTCGTGCTCAGCACGGACGCGTTCGTGGTGGACCCGCTGTTCTTCCCCGGCGGGGACATCGGCTGCCTCGCCGTGCACGGCACGGTCAACGACCTGGCCATGCTGGGTGCGGCGCCGGTCGCGCTCACCCTGGCGTACGTCATCGAGGAGGGTTTCCCGATCGTCGACCTGCGGCGGGTCACGGCCTCGGCCGGGGCGGCCGCCGCGGACGCGGGCGTGCGGATCGTCACCGGCGACACGAAGGTGGTCGGCCGGGGCGCCGCCGACGGGCTGTTCGTCACCACGACCGGGCTCGGCCGGCGGCTGCCCGGCGCGCGGATCTCGGCGGGCGCCGCCCGCGCCGGTGACGCCGTGCTGCTGTCCGGGCCGATCGGCCGGCACGGCACGACGATCCTGAGCGCCCGCGAGGCGCTCGGGTTCGAGGCGGGGATCGCGTCGGACACCCGGGCCCTGCACCGGCTGGTCGCCGCGATGGTGGCCGGCGGCGGCCCGGCGCTGCACGCGATGCGCGACCCCACCCGCGGCGGGCTGGCGGCGGCGCTCAACGAGCTCGCGGCCGCCTCCGCGGTCGGTGTCGAGATCGACGAGGCCGCGGTGCCGGTACCGGCGCTGGTGGCCGCCGCCTGCGAACTGCTCGGCCTCGACCCGCTGCACGTCGCCAACGAGGGCTGCCTGGTCGCGATGGTGGCGGCCGACGCCGCCGACGCGGTGCTGGCGACCATGCGCGCGACGCCGGAGGGCCGCGACGCGGTCCGGCTCGGCACCGTCGTCGCCGACCATCCGGGCCGGGTCGTCATGCACACGCTCATGGGCGGCCGGCGCGTGGTCGACGTGCTCGTCGGCGAACAACTGCCGCGGATCTGCTGAGGGAGCGGACATTGGACGACAGGATCGTGCTCGCCGGGCTCGACGGGCTGTTCGCCGCACTGCACGCCGACGGGCGCACGGTCGTCGGCCCCACCGTCCGGGCCGACGCCGTCGTGCTCGCCGAGGTCACCCGGGCCGCCGACCTGCCGTACGGCCGGCGCACCGAGGTCGAGGCCGGCACCTACCGGCTGCGGCCCGGCGACGAGCGGCTGGCGTTCACCCACACGTCCGGCCCGCAGTCGTGGAAGCAGGTGCTGCATCCGCCGCGCGACCGGCTGTGGTCGGCCGACCGGTCGCCGGACCGGTCGCCGGACGGCTTCGCCGCCACGGAGGAGCCGGTGCAGCGGCGCCGGCTGGCGCTGTTCGGCGTGCGCCCGTGCGACCTGCGCGCGATCGGCGTGCTCGACCACGTCCTCGGCGACGGCGGGCGCTACGCCGAGCGCCGCGCCGACGTGCTGGTCGTGGTCGTCAACTGCACCGAGCCCGGCGCCGCGTGCTTCTGCGTGGCCGCCGGCGGGCACCCCGGCGCCGACGACGGCTACGACATCGTCCTGACCGAGCGTCCCGGCGGGGACTACCTGGCCGCCGCCGGCTCGGCCGCCGGCGCGGCGATCCTCGACGGGGTGCCCGCCACGCCGGCGTCGGCCGCGGACGTCGAGGCGGCCGCCGGTGCCGTCCTCGACGCGGCGCAGCGCATGGGCCGGACGGTGCCCGAGACGGACCTGCGCACGCTCCTGGCCGGGCACCGCGAGGACCCGCGCTGGGACGACGTCGCCGCGCGCTGCCTGACCTGCGGCAACTGCACCATGGTCTGCCCGACGTGCTTCTGCACGTCCGTCACCGACACGACCGACCTGACCGGCGACCACGCCGAACGGTGGGAGACCTGGGAGTCGTGCTTCGACCTCGACTTCAGCCACCTGCACGGCGGGCCGGTCCGAGCCTCCGGCCGGGCCCGGTACCGGCAGTGGCTCACCCACAAGTTCGGCACCTGGCACGACCAGTTCGGCGAGTCGGGCTGCGTCGGCTGCGGCCGCTGCATCGTCTGGTGCCCGGTCGGCATCGACGTCACCGAGGAACTGCACGCCCTCGCCGCCGGGGAGCCGTCGTGAGCACCACCCGCGAGCTGCTCGAGGCGCACCCGTTCCTGGCCGGCCTGACCGCCGGCGACATCGGGCGGCTGGAACCGCTGGCGCGTCCGGAGCCGTTCCCGGCCGGCACCCGGATCTTCGAGGAGAACGGCCCCGCCGAGCGCTTCTGGCTCATCGGCGACGGGCAGGTCGACCTGGACATCCGGGTGCCCGGCCGCGGCGACGTCATCATGGAGACACTGGGTCCCGGCACGGTCCTCGGATGGTCCTGGCTCTTCCCGCCGTACCGCTGGCACTTCGGCGCCGTGGCCGCCGGACCGGTGCGCAGCATCGCCGTCGACGGCACCGCCGTCCGCGCCCTGTGCGACGCCGACCCGGTGTTCGGCTACGAGCTCACGCGGCGGTTCATGGCCGTCGTCGTGGGCCGGATGCAGGCGACCCGGCTGCGGCTGCTCGACCTGTACCGGGCGCCGGCATGACGACGATGACGCCGAGCCGCTACCGGGTCGCCGGGCGCGCCGACGAGACCGCCGACACGGTCACGCTCGCGCTCGAACCGCTCGACGCGCCGCTGCCGGCGTTCCGGCCCGGCCAGTTCGCCATGCTCTACGCCTTCGGCGTCGGCGAGATCCCGATCTCGGTCTCCGGCCGGTACGGCGCCGGCGGGCTGCTGCACACGGTGCGTGCGGTCGGCGCGACGAGCGGGGCGCTGTGCCGGGCCGAGCCCGGAACGACGCTCGGCGTCCGGGGGCCCTTCGGCCGCGGCTGGGCCCTGCCCGCACCCGACGGCGCCGACGTCGTGATCGTCGCCGGCGGCCTCGGCCTCGCCCCGCTGCGCCCGGCCGTGCGGCAGGCCGCCGCCCACCGCGACCGGTACCGCGACGTCACGGTGCTGATCGGGGCACGGACCCCCGAGGACCTGCTGTACCCCGGCGAGCACGACGAGTGGCGGGCCGCCGGTGTCGGCGTCCACACCATCGTCGACCGGGCGGGGGCCGGCTGGGGCGGCCGCGTCGGCGTGGTGACCGCGCTGTTCGACCGGCTGCGGATCCGTCCGGCCGGGACGGTCGCGTACGTGTGCGGGCCCGAGGTCATGATGCGGTTCGTCGCCCGGGACCTCGCCCGGCTCGGGGTACCGGCGGAAGCGCTGTGGCTGTCGCTCGAACGCAACATGCACTGCGGCATCGGGCACTGCGGCCACTGCCAGCTCGGCCCGCTGCTGCTGTGCCGGGACGGGCCGGTCGTCGCCTTCGACGCCGCCGGTCCGCTGCTGTCCACCAGGGAGCTGTGATGGTGAAGCCGACACTGGCCGTGTGGAAGTTCGCCTCCTGCGACGGCTGCCAGCTCACGCTGCTCGACTGCGAGGACGAGCTGCTGCCGCTCGCCGAGCACGTCGAGATCGCCCACTTCCTCGAGGCGTCCAGCGCCGCCGCACCGGGGCCGTACGACGTGTCGCTCGTCGAGGGCTCCGTGACGACCGAGGCCGACGTCGAACGCATCCACCGCATCCGCGAGCAGTCCGGCATGCTGATCACGATCGGCGCGTGCGCGAACGCCGGTGGCGTGCAGGCGCTGCGCAACCTCGCCGACGTCGAGCAGTTCCGCTCGGTCGTGTACGCCCGGCCGGAGTACGTGGCGACCCTCGCCGACTCGACCCCGATCGCGGCGCACGTGCCGGTCGACCTGGAACTGCCCGGCTGCCCCATCGACCGCCGCCAGCTCATCGAGGTGCTCACGGGCATCCTCGCCGGGCGCCGGCCGGCCCTGCCCGTGCACAGCGTGTGCCAGCAGTGCAAGGTCCGGGGGACCCCGTGCGTCACCGTCGCGAACGGCACACCGTGCCTGGGGCCGGTGACCCGGGCGGGGTGCGGCGCGCTCTGCCCCGCGTACGGCCGCGGCTGCTACGGCTGCTTCGGCCCGATGGCCCAGCCGAACACCGACGCGCTCGTCGCGTCGCTGCGGGCCAACGGCATGAGCCGGCAGGACGTCGCCCGGGTCTTCCGCACCTACCACGTGGCGAAGCCCGAGTTCCGGGCCGCCGCCGAGGAGGGGAGCGCGGATGACGCACCGCCACGACCGGGCCCTGCACGTCGCCGCGCTCGCCCGGGTGGAGGGCGAGGGCGCGATGCACGTCCAGGTCGACGGCGACGTGGTGACCGACGTGCGGCTCGACATCTACGAGCCGCCCCGGTTCTTCGAGGCGTTCCTGGTGGGCCGCGGCCATCACGAGCCGCCGGACATCACGGCGCGCATCTGCGGGATCTGCCCGGTGGCGTACCAGCTGAGCGCCTGCCTGGCGATCGAGGACGCCTGCGGCACACCGGTCAGCGAGCCCGTCGCGGAGCTGCGCCGGCTGCTGTACTGCGGCGAATGGGTGGCCAGCCACGCGCTGCACGTCTACCTGCTGCACGCGCCCGACTTCCTCGGCTACCCGAACGTGGTGGAGCTCGCCCGCGACCACCGCGCCGCCGTCGAACGGGGGCTCGCGCTGAAGCAGGCCGGCAACGCGATCCTCGAGCTCGTCGGCGGGCGGCCCATCCACCCCGTCAACGTGCGCGTCGGCGGCTTCCACCGGGCGCCGTCCCCACCCGAGCTGCGGGCCCTCGCCCGCGACGTCCTGCGGCCGGCGCTCGACCACGCGCTGGCCACCGCCGAGTGGGTCGCCGGGTTCACGTTCCCCGACTTCACGATCGACCATGAGCTGCTCGCCCTGGTCGACCCGGTCGACCCGCAGCGGTACCCGATCGACCGCGGCGCACCCCGGACGTCGGCCGGGCGGTCGTTCGCGGTCGCCGAGTTCGAGCAGCACATCGTCGAGACCCAGGTGCCGCACTCCACCGCGCTGCACGGCCGGCTGGCCGGCGCCGGGACCTACCTGACCGGCCCGCTCGCCCGGTACAGCCTCAACCACGCCCGGCTCTCGCCGCTGGCGCGTCAGGCGGCCGCGGCGGCCGGGCTGGGCGAGCGGTGCGACAACCCGTTCCGCAGCATCGTCGTGCGCGCCGTCGAGATGGTGTACGCCCTCGACGAGGCCCTCCGCCTGGTCGAGGCGTACGAGCCGCCGGACCCGCCGTACGAGGAGGCCGTCCCGCGGGCGGCGACCGGCTGGGGTGCCACCGAGGCGCCCCGCGGCACGCTGTTCCACCGGTACCGGCTCGACGCCGACGGCACCATCGCCACGGCCCGGATCGTGCCGCCGACGGCGCAGAACCAGCCGGCCATCGAGGCCGACCTGCGCCGGTTCGTCCAGGACCGGCTCGGCCTGGACGACGGGCGGCTCACCACCGAGTGCGAGCACGCGATCCGCAACTACGACCCGTGCATCTCCTGCGCCACCCACTTCCTCGACCTCACCGTGGAGCGCCGGTGAGGCCCGGGGTCGTGGTCATCGGGGTCGGCAACCCCTACCGGCGTGACGACGGCGTCGGCCCGGCCGTCGTCGACCGGCTCCGCGGCGCCGGCCTGTCCGGCGTCACCCTGGCCGAGAGCGACGGCGAGGCGTGCGCACTGATGCTCCTGTGGCACGGCCGCCGCCTGGCGATCGTGGTCGACGCCGTGCGCGCCGAACCGCCGTGCCCGGGCCGTGTCCATCGCCTCGTCGTGCCGTGGCCGGCACCGCCCGGCCGGTCCGCGGGCACCCACGCGACCGGCCCGGCCGATGCCGTGGCGCTGGCCCGCGCGCTGGCCCGGCTTCCGCAACGCCTGGTCGTCTACGGCGTCGAGGCGGCCGACACCGGCTTCGGACCGGGGCTCTCGCCGAGCGTGGCGAGCGCCGCCGACCGGCTGGCGGCGCTGATCATCGGCGAGGCGCGGGCCGCCGGACGCGCGGGCACCCGGGCCTGACCGTGCCCGGGGGTCGGCGGCCGGAGAACGGCGGCGGGCCGATGTCACCCGCCGCGGGTGGTGGTGGCGCCCGCCGCGGGGCGAACGGTCGATGTGTGGCTGCAAGACCGGGGCGCTGCGTGCCGGTCCGGGCTCGAGGCCGTTGCCGCCCGGGAGGCCGCATGACGGTGAGCAACGCCGTCCGGCGCCGACTGATGCGCTGGCTGCTGCCGTCGACGCCGCCACCGCTGCTGGTCGGCGTCGCCGTGGCGATGGTGGTGGTCGCAGTGGAGACCGCCGTGCTGGCCGCGCTGCATGCCGCTTCTCCGCCCGGCCAGCCGAGCGCCGCGCTGTACATCCTCGGCGTGCTGGCGCTGACGACCGTGTGGGGCGCCCGGCTGGGCATCGTCACCGCACTGGCCAGCACCGTGACGTTCAACTACTTCTTCATCCCGCCGGGTGGCCTGCACCTGACGGTGGTGCATGACCTGCAGCGCGTCGTGGTCTTCGCCGTCGTGGCGCTGTTCAGCAGCGGCCTGGCCAACCTCGCCCGGTCCCGTGCGGTGGAGGCGCAGCAGCGGGCGGACGAGTCGGACATCGCCGCCGAACTCGCTCGGCGCGTCCTCGGCGAGGACGACCTGCCGGCCGGGCTGCGGGCCGGGTCGCGGCAGCTCGCGGCCCGGTTCGGTCTCCCCAGTGCATCGATCGAGGCCGGCGACGGGCGCTCCGCGGACGGGGTCGCCGGCGCGGTCGTGCTCGGCCTGCGCGACCGGGAGGGCCGCCCGGTGCGGATCGTCGTCCCGGACACCACCGCGGCCGGGACGGTCGACCGGCTCCGGGACCGCCTCGGCCCGGCGCTGGCGGGGATCGTCGGCAGCGCCGTGGACCGCCAGGAGCTCATCGACACGCTGCGGGACACCCAGCAGGCGACCCAGGCGCTGCTGGCGGAGCAGGCCGCACTGCGGCGGGTGGCCACGATGGTCGCGGCCGGCGGGCCGCCCGCGGAGGTGTCCGAGGCGGTGACGGCGGAGCTGCACGAGCTCTTCCGGGGCTATCACACCGGGCTGTTCCGGTACGAGCCGGGCGGCACCGTCGCGGCCGTCTCGGAGCGGGACGAGGACGGGCGGCTGCGGCCCGACCGGCCGGGTGTGCCGATCACCGGTGAGAACCTCGTCGGCACGGTCCTGCGCACCCGCCGCACCGCGCGGATCGACTACGACACCGCCACCGGACCGATCGCCGAACAGGTGCGCGGCGTCGGCGTGCCGATCGTGGTCGACGGCGAGCTGTGGGGCGTCACGCTCATCAGGTCGTTCCGGCGGGAGCCGGTGCCCGCCGACGCGGAGGCCCGCCTGCAGGCGTTCACCGAGCTGGTGGCGACCGCCATCGCCAACGCCGAGAACCGGTCGAGACTCGCCGCCTCCCGCGTCCGGCTGGTCGCCGCGGCCGACGACGCCCGGCGGCGCATCGAACGCGACCTGCACGACGGTCCCCAGCAGCGCATCGTCTCGCTCGCCCTGCGGCTGCGCATGGCGGAGGACTCGGCGCTGACCGACCAGGGGGCGGTACGCCGGCTGCTGGCCGGCACCGTGCGGAGCCTCACCGAGATCCACGAGTCCATGACCGATCTCGCCCGCGGCATCCACCCGGCGCTGCTGTCCCAGGGCGGCGTGGGCCCGATGCTGCGCACCCTCGCCCGCCGTAGCGCCGTGCCGTGCGAGCTGCGGCTGCGGGTCGACCGGCGGCTGCCGGAGCGGGTGGAGGTGGCGGTGTACTACGTGGTGTCGGAGGCGCTGACGAACATCGCCAAGCATGCCGGGGCGTCGACGGTCTGCGTGACGGTGACCGCCGACGAGCAGCGCGTCTCGCTGGCCGTGCGTGACGACGGGACCGGCGGGGCCGACCCGGACGGCGGCACCGGGCTCGTCGGTCTGCGCGACCGGGTGGAGGCCCTGGGCGGCCGGTTCGCCGTGGCCAGCGCGCCGGCGCAGGGCACCACCCTCACCGCCGAGATCCCGCTCACCGCGCCGGACCCGCACGCTGCCGTGGTGTCGTTCCCGATGGTCCCCGCCGGGTGAGGCGCGGCCGGCGCGGTCAGCCGCGGCGGCGCTGCCGGGCCCGCCACAGCTCGTCCGCGCCCCAGACCACGAACGGGAACGGCAGCAGCAACGCCAGCTGGCCGAGGCTCGGCGGGGCGGTGCCGAACAGCCGCTGCAGCGGCGGCAGGTACACGAGGGCCGCCGCGAAGACCAGCTCGAAGGCGATGCCCCACAGCAGCAGCCGGTTGGTGAACACCCCGACGTCGCGCAGCGCCGCGGTCTGGGTCCGCGCGGCGAACGCGGTGCCGATCTGGCACGCCACGATGCCGAGGAACGTCATCGTGGTCGCCTGCTGCCAGGTGTGGTACAGCGGGGTCCCGGGACCGGTCGGGTCGCCGAGGTGCCAGCCGCCCGCCAGCAGCGTGGCGAAGAACGCGGCGAGCACGAGCGCGGCCGACACCCCGCCGAGCAGGGCCCAGGCCCGCAGCAGCATGCGGCGCTCGATGACGTTCTGCCCGCGGGCCCGCGGCGGACGCCGCATCAGTCCAGGCTCCGCCGGTTCGCGGCCGAGCGCGAGGGCCGGCAGCGTCTCGGTGCCCAGGTCGACGGCGAGGATCTGCAGGACGGTCAGCGGGAGCGGGACCGCGCCGCCGGACAGCGCGAAGACGAGGAAGGGCACGACCTCGGGCGTGGCGTGGGCGAAGATGTAGAGGATGAACTTCCGCACGTTGTCGTAGACCCGGCGGCCGGCCTGCACCGCCGTCACGATGGTGGCGAAGTTGTCGTCGGTGAGCACCATCGTGGCCGACTCGCGGGCCACGTCGGTGCCGGCCAGGCCCATCGCGACACCGATGTCGGCGCGGCGCAGCGCCGGCGCGTCGTTCACCCCGTCACCCGTCATCGCCACGACGTGGCCCTGGGCCCGCAGCGCGTCGGCGATGCGCAGCTTCGCCTCGGGTGAGCTGCGGGCGAAGACGAGCTCCCGGTGCCCGGTCAGCAGGCGGTCGAGCTCGGGCTCCGGCATCGCGTCGAGCTCGGCGCCGGTGACGACCCTGGTCTCCTCGGTGGCGATGCCGACCCGGCGGGCGATCTCGGCGGCGGTGAGCCCGTTGTCGCCGGTGACGACCATGAGCCGGATGCCGGCGCTGTGGCAGCGGGCGACGGCGCCAGGCACCTCGGGCCGGGGCGGGTCGAACATGGCCACGACGCCGAGCAGGGTGAGGTCGCGTTCGGCGTCCTCCCGGCGCTGCGGCACGGCATCGCCGGACAGCCGCCGGTCGGCCACGGCGATCAGCCGCAGCCCGCGTGCGGCCAGCTCCGTGACCGCCGCCGTGGTGGCCGCCCGGTCCGCGGCGGTCAGCGGGCGGTCGCCGCCGGCGTCCGCGACCGCCGTGCACAGCGCCAGGACCTCCTCGGGCGCGCCCTTCGCGTGCAGCCGCAGGCCGTCCGCGAGGCGGTCCACGGTGGACATCCGCCGCAGGCCGGGGTCGAAGTGGAACTGCCGGCACTGGCCGCTCCGGCAGGCCGCGGCGTCGAGCGGCACGCCCAGCGCGGCGGCGGCGTGCAGGATCGCGACCTCGGTCGGGTCGCCGGTGTCCGGGTCGAGGGACGCGTTGGTGCACCGCGCCGCGGCGGCGGCCAGCCGCGTCACGACGACGCCCGGCGCGGCGTCGGGCGCGGGTTCGAGCCCGACGCGCTGCGGCAGCGTCCAGACGGCCGTGGCCCGCATGCGGTTCATGGTGAGCGTGCCGGTCTTGTCGGTGCAGATGACCGTGGTCGAGCCGAGTGTCTCCACGGCGCTGAGCCGCTTCACCACCGCGCCGCCCCGCGCCAGCTCGCGCACGCCCATCCCGAGGGCCAGGGTGATGGTCGGGAGCAGGCCCTCGGGCACGTTCGCCACGAGCAGCCCGATGGCGAAGGTGAAGGCGGCCGCGACGGACAGGTGCGCGGCGAAGATGCCCAGCGGCAGGAACGCCAGGCCGGCGGTGACGGCGACCAGGGCGATCAGCCAGGCGACCCGCTTGACCTGAGCCTCCAGCGGGCTGCGGTCGCGGCCGACCCGCTGGCTGAGCGCCGCGATCCGGCCGAGCTCGGTGCGCATGCCGGTGCCGTACACCAGCGCCCGGGCCTCCCCGCCGGTGCAGCTCGTCCCGCTGAACACCAGGTCACGCGCCTCCAGCACCGGCCCGCCCAGGTCGGTCTGGTCCGCCGAGCGGTACGCGGGCAGCGACTCGCCGTTGAGCGTCGACAGGTCGACCTCGACGCCGCCGGACAGCAGCCGCGCGTCGGCGCAGATCCGGTCGCCCTCCTCGACGAACAGCACGTCGCCGGGGACGAGCTCGGTGGCGGCGATCGTGACCCGCTCGCCGTCGCGGACCACGGCCGCGTGCTGCGGCAGGTACGCCGACAGGGCCTCCACCGCCCGCTCGGCCTGCTGCTCCTGGACGAACGCGAAGACGGCGTTGACGAGGACGACGACCACGATCGCCACCGCCAGCGCGGTCGTGCCGGCGACCAGGGCGAGGGCCGCGGCGAGCCACAGGAGCATCGCGAGGGGGTGGACGAGCTGGGCGACCAGTTCGGTCCACCACCGCCGGCCGGTCCGGCGGGTGAGCTCGTTCGGGCCGTGGACGACCAGGCGGCGGGCCGCCTCGCGCCCGGACAGGCCGTCGGGACCGCAGCGCAGGTCGCGCATCAGCAGGTCGACCGGCTCCCGCGGGTCCCGCGGGGCCGGCGGTGCGCCGGCCGCGGGCGTGGTGGCCGTCATCGGCGGGACCTCCGTGACCGACGCATGGGGACCGCCTCCTCGGAACCGGCCGGACTGCTCCTGCTTCCAGCCTGGTGCGCTGCGGTGTCCCCGCGCAGCGCCGGTCGGCCTGGGTGCGGGGTCCGAAGGTCCCCCGGGCGCGGTCAGTCCGGCGCCGACTCGGCGACGACCTCGACCATCTCGGCCGCCGGGCGGCGCGGCGCCCTCGGGGGTGGCGGCCCGGCGGCCGGCACGCCGATCCGCACGCCGATCGCCGGGTGGCCGACGTCGCCGAGCATCCGCTGCAGGGCGACGCGCGCCGCCGGCTCCTCGACCAGGTCGCTCATCGCGGACGTGGCGAGCCCCTCCGCGGTGGCGGCGAGCAGGACGGCCGACAGGGTCACGCCGCCGCGGAGCCAGTCGGCCGGGCCGTCGCCGTCGGTGACGACGATGCCGTACCGCGCCTCGCGGTCGGCGACGTCGGTGTCGCTGTAGATGGCGGGGACGTAGCCGGCGGTGCTGAAGTCGCGGATCGGCACCGGCCGCACGCCCGGCGGCGTGATCGTGTCGACGGGCAGGCCGTCGCGGCCCGAGCCCGGCGGCCGCAGCCAGGACAGCAGTTCGGCGCGGTAGGCGGGGTCCGCGAGCTCGGCGGCCGCCGCGTGCCCCGCGGCGGCGATCACCGTGAGCAGCTCGGCGGCCCGCACGAGGTGCAGGTGGGCGCCGGCCCGATCCGCCGTCACGCGGAGCCGTTCGAGCGCCTCGTCGGGCACCGGCGTGCCGGAGAACGGCCGGCGGTCGGACTGCCGGACCGCGATGACCTCCCGCAGCCGCTGCGCCGCCGCCGACGGGCCGGTGTCGCCGCGGTACCGGATGACGGCCAGCGCGTCGGGCGTGCCTTCGCCGGGCAGCAGGTCCACCTCGAAGTCCACCCCGCCGGCGGCGAGCGTCACGCACGCGTGGTGCAGCGCGGCGCCGCAGCTGGTCACCAGCAGGCGTCCCTCCGGGTCGATCCTGGCCAGGCGGCGGCTGCGGTCGGCGGACAGGCGCGCGGTGTCCCGTTCGATGTGCCAGCGCCACGGCTGGGTGTTGAGCACCGACGGCGCCTGCAGGGCGACCAGGGCCGCGTCGGTGAGGATCCGGCTCGCGGACCCGACGAGCAGTGTCATGGCGACCTCCTTCCGGCGGGTGCTGCCCGGTACACCGGGCGTTCATGCCGCCGCGGCCGCCGGGACCCGGCTCGGGCCGTGGGCGATCAGGACCGGGCAGGCGGCGTACCGCAGGACGTGGCTGCACACCGAGGAGCTGGGCGGCTGGACCCGGTCGGCCGGGCACCGCGTGCCGAGCACCAGCAGTGCGGCCCACTGCGACGCCATGGTGAGCGCCATGACCGGGTCGCCGGGCTCGCCGCGGATCTCGACCTCCAGCAGCGGGTACCGGGCCCGCCACGGACGGGCCGCCTCCCGGAGCGACTCGTGGACGACGGTCGCGGCGTCGCACAGGTCGGTGGCCCGCTCCCCGCCCGGACGCCACAGCTCCAGATGCTGCCACGCCTGCAGGACGACGAGCCGGCTGCACCGGGCCGCGGCCTCGGCGAAGGCGAGCCGCAGCGCGCGTCGCGCGGAGTCCGAGCCGTCGAATCCGACGACGACCGGCCCGGCACGCGGCAGGACGGCGTCGGGGGCGGCCCACCGCCGGGCGTTGTGCACGACGAGGACCGGCGCACCGGCCCGGGCGGCGAGCTCCCGGCTGACCGGGCCGAGCGGCGCGGTGTGGTGCCCGGACGTGCCCCGCCCGCCGACGACCAGCAGCCGCGCCTCCTCCGCCATCTGCTGCAGCACGCTCACCGGCGACCCGGCCCGGGTCTCACCGGTGGCGGCGACGCCGACACACCAGCGCCGGGCCTCCGCCGCGGCGGCCGCGGCGACGTCCG
>NZ_JBEXCY010000252.1:0-15340 GCF_040605515.1 Dactylosporangium sp. NPDC005572
CTACTTCGTCGTCGAGCGGCGCTCGGCGCGGCGGGAGGCACAGTGAGGCGGCTGACCGGAGCGGGCCCCGGCCGGTGGCTCGCGATCCTGGTGCTGGTCCTGGCCGCCGGCTTCCCGGTGTACTGGATGCTCAACACCGCCCTCGCCACCCGGGAGGAGCTGTTCAGCGGGCAGAGCCTGTGGCTACGGCTGCGCCGGCTCCCCGAGATCTTCGACGTCTTCGACAGCGGCGTGCCGCTGCTGCGCTGGCTCACCAACAGCGCGATCGTGGCGTCGGGCACGACGTTCTGCAGCCTGGCGCTCGCCGTGCTGGCCGGGTACGGGCTGTCGCGGTACCGCCGCTTCCACGGCCGCGGACTGCTCGGCTTCGGGCTGTTCGCCACCCAGATGCTGCCCGAGGCGCTGCTCCTCGTGCCGCTCTACACGCTGTTCGTGACGCTCGGGCTGATCAACGGGCTGTTCGGCCTGGTGCTGGCCAACACGGCCTTCGCCATGCCGGTCGCGGCGTGGATCATCAAGTCGGCCGTCGACGGCGTGCCCTACGAGATCGAGGAGGCGGCCCGGGTCGACGGCGCGCCCCGGTTCGTCATCTTCTCCCAGGTCACCCTGCCGCTCGTGGCGCCGTCGGTGGCCGCGGCGGCCGTCATCACCTTCTTCGACGGCTGGAACGAGTACCTGTTCGCCTCGACGTTCATCCGCGACACGGCGAAGTGGCCGGCGAGCAAGGGCCTGTCGTCGTTCATCGGCGAGTTCATCACCCCGCTGTCGACGGTGTTCTCGGCCGCGCTGGTGTTCACCGTTCCCGCCATCGTGTTCTTCCTGTTGGTACAGCGCCGGATCGTGAGCGGTCTCACGTCCGGCTCGGTGAAGGGGTAGGCATGCCAGCCATCGCGTTCCGGGGCATCCGGAAGTCCTACGGCGACACGCCCGTCATCCACGAGTTCTCCACGGACATCCCGGACCGGGAGTTCCTGGTGCTGCTCGGCCCGTCGGGGTGCGGCAAGTCCACCATGCTGCGCATGATCGCCGGGCTCATCGACATCACCGACGGCGACCTGCTCTTCGACGGTCAACGGGTCAACGACCTGGAGCCCAGGCAGCGCAACGTCGCGTTCGTCTTCCAGTCCTACGCGCTCTACCCGCACAAGACGGTGCGGGCCAACATCGCCTTCCCGCTGCTGATGAGCCGCTTCCGCTGGTGGCAGCACATCCCGGTGGTCGGCATGGTGGCGCGCTGGCGGGCGATGCGCGACCCGGCGATCGCCGGGAGCATCGAGCGCATCGCCGCGACCATGGAGCTCACGCCGTACCTCGACCGCCGGCCCCGCACCCTGTCCGGGGGGCAGCGGCAGCGGGTCGCGCTGGCCCGGGCGCTGGTGCGCGAGCCCTCGATCTACCTGCTGGACGAGCCGCTGTCCAACCTGGACGCCAAGCTGCGCGCGCAGATGCGCACCGAGATCACGGCGCTGCACCGGCGGGTGGGGGCGAGCTTCATCTACGTGACGCACGACCAGGTCGAGGCGATGACCATGGGCACCCGCATCATCCTGCTCAACGACGGCGTCGTGCAGCAGCACGGGACCCCGCAGGAGATCTACGACCGGCCGGCGAACACCTTCGTGGCCCGGTTCATCGGCTCGCCGGCCATGAACCTGCTGCCCGCCACGGTCAAGGACGGACAGGCCACGATCGACGGCGGTGCTCAAGTGCCCGCCGCCGGAGTGCCCGACGGCCCGGCCCTGCTCGGGGTGCGGCCCGAGAAGGTGCAGATCGCCGCGACCGGGCTACCCGCTGTGGTGGCGGTGGTCGAACGGCTCGGCGCCGAAACGATCGTCGGGTTTCGGCTCGGGTCGGGCGCCGTGCGGGACCTGCATTACGCGAAGGTGCCGGGCAACGCCGACCTCGCCGTCGACGACGAGTGCATGGTGCGGCTCGACCTGAGCGGCGCCTGCTGGTTCGACAGCACCACCGGGGAGCGTGTCGCATGAGGGCACTGCTGTACGCCGGGCCGCTCGAGCTCGTCGTCACCGACCTCGACGTGCCGGTTCCCGCCGACGACGAGGTGCTGGTGCGGGTCGCCGCGGCCGGGGTCTGCGGATCCGAGGTGGAGGGGTTCGCCACCCGCAGCCCGTTCCGCACGCCGCCGCTGGTGATGGGGCACGAGTTCGCGGGCCACCTCGCGGACGACAGCCTGGTCACGGTCAACCCGCTGGTGGCGTGCGGCGCCTGCGGCAACTGCCGGCGCGGGCGCACGAACATCTGCGACCGCCGCAGCATCCTCGGCATCCACCGGGCGGGTGGCTTCGCCGAGTACGTGGCCGTGCCGCGGGCCAACGTCCACCCGCTGCCGGCCGGCGTGTCGCCGCAGCGTGGCGCGTTCGTCGAACCCCTCGCCAACGCCGTGCACGCCGCGAACCTGGTCGCCGACCGGCTCGCCCCGGACGCCCGGGTCGGCGTGATCGGCGCCGGCATGCTCGGCACCGCGGTCCTGCTGGTGCTGCGCAGCCTCGGCCTGACCGGCGTCCACGTCGCCGACCTGGTCGAGCCGCGCCTCGCGACCGCGGTCCAGGCCGGCGCCGAGCACACTGGGCAGCGGCTGACCGGCACCTTCGACGTCATCCTGGACACCGTGGGCACGGCCGGCACCCGGGCCGACTCCGTCGGCCTGCTGCACCCGGGCGGCGCCGCGGTCTGGCTCGGCCTGCACGCCGCGGAGTCCGATGTGGACTGCCGGGCGATGATCCGGGCGGAGAAGGCGGTGCTGGGCAGCTTCTGCTACACCGACGCCGAGTTCGCGGCGGCCGTGCCGCTCGTCGCCGGCCTCGACGAGGACTGGCTGGAGCTGCGGGACCTCGCCGACGGCGTCGCGGTGTTCGACGAGCTGATGCGCGGCCCGGCAGCGCGCATCAAGACCATGCTGGTGCCCGGGGGGATTCGATGAGCCGCACGGTGGTGGTGTCGGGCGGCGGCACCGGCATCGGCCGGGCGGTCGCCGCGACGTTCGCCGGCCGCGGCGACCGCGTGGTCCTGGTCGGCCGGCGGGAGCCGACGCTGCGGGCCGCGGCGGAGGCCCTCGGGGCGACCCCGGTCGCCGCCGACCTGAGCACCGCCGACGGTTGCGCGCGGGTGGCCGACGCGGTGGACCGGGTGGACGTGATCGTGGCCGGCGCCGGGGGCACCAGCGCCGCGGTACCGACCGAACTGGACGCGATCGCCCGGGAATGGCGGGCCGACTTCGACCAGAACGTGCTGACCGCCGTGCTGCTGGTGGCCGCGCTGCGGCCGAAGCTCGCACTCGCCGAGCACGGCCGGGTCGTCGGCATCGGCTCCATCGGCGCCCAGCTGGGCAGCGGCTACAGCGGCTCGTACGGCGCGGCGAAGGCGGCCCTGCACGCGTGGATCTTCTGGCTCGCCGCGGAGCTCGGCCCGACCGGGGCCACCGCCAACCTGGTACTGCCCGGCTACGTGCCGGCCACCGAGTTCTTCGGCGACCGGATGAACCCCGAGTTCCACCGGGCCAGGGTCGAGCGCACCCTGGTCGGGCGGGCCGGCGCCCCTGACGACGTCGCGGCCACGGTCGCCTTCCTGGCCTCCCCGGAGGCCTCGTTCGTCACGGGGCAGCTGGTGGGCGTCAACGGCGGAACGGTCCTGGGGCGTTAGCGCCAGGCGGCGCGGGACTGCCCGTACGCCGGCGGCAGGTGGGGCCAGCTCAGTGGCCGGCCGTCGAGTCGTCCGGGCGGGCCGATGCCGCTCCACCCGTTGCCGAGGGCCACCCGGTGGGCGTCCGGCTGCGGCTCGCCGCCGGTGTCCCGGCGGGTGGCGTCGACGCCCTGGTCGAGCAGCCATCGCGCGGTCCGGGTGAGTGACACCGACACGTGCGCGCCTTCGCCGGTCCGCGCGCGACGGGCCAGCGCGGTCAGGACGCCGGCCGCGAGGAGGTAGCCGGAGGCGTGGTCGAGCAGCTGGCACGGCAGCGCGCCGGGGCGGGTGCCGTCGGCGGTGGCGGCCCAGCCGATGCCCGTGGCGATCTGGACGAGGCTGTCGAAGCCGCGGCGCCGGCCCCACTCGCCGGCGGTTCCCCACGCCGACAGCGTGGCGACGACGGTGCCCGGATGCCGCTCGGCGATCTGGTCCGGGTCGAGGCCCAGGCGGCGCAGCGCGCCCGGCCGGTAGCCGGTCACGACCACGTCGGCCTCGGCGACCAGCCGGTGCAGGGTGTCCCCGCCCTGCGGGGTGCCCGCGTCCAGCAGGGTGCTCGCCTTGCCGATGACGCCGTCGACGGCGTGCAACGGCAGTTCCGGGCGGTTCGGGTCGTCGACGCGCAGCACGTCGGCGCCGAGGGCGCCCAGCATCCGGGTGCCGACCGGCCCGGCGATGACCCTGGTCAGGTCCAGCACCCGCAGGTGCGACGCCGGCAGCGGACCGGGCGGCGGCAGCGGTGCCCCGGCGCCGCCCGGCTCGACGGAGACCAGCGCGGCGGCGTCGGCAGGCCACTGATCCCGGGTGCGCGCGGCGACGGCCAGCCCACCGGCTGCGTACACCGAGCGCTCCACCTCCACCGCCGCCCGGTTGGCGAGCACGCCGGCCAGCCGGGGCTGCACCTCGCCGTCCGGGCCGTCGTCGACCCCGAGCGCCGCCAGCAGCGCCGCGCGGTGCCACGGATAGTTCGCATGGGTGCGCACCCAGCCGTCCGCCGCCGGCCACAGCCGCGACAACGGCGCGAAACCGTCGATGCCCCGCCCCGCCGGATCGCGCAGCAGCACCTCGCTGCGCACCGCCGCCGCCACGTGGGCGGTGTCGAGGACGACCTCGGGCCGCCGGCCGCCGCGCGCCCGGGCCAGCTCCGCGGCCGCGGCAAGACAGGCGGACACGGACGCCACGGCGCACTCCGCGACCGCGAGCGGCGAGGCCAGCCCGGCCGGCCGGGGGTCGCCCACGATCTGTGGACCCTCGGCCCCCGTCAGGCCGAGCTCTGTCAGGCCCAGCTCCGTCAGCACATCCCGCTGCGCGTTCACACGTCGATTGTGCCGTGACACGCCCGGGCCACATGTGGTGTTTCGCTTTCCCGATGGTTCCCATATATGGTGTTGCCCGCAGCTGGTTCGGCCGGCCCCTCGCGGGGCGGTCGTGGCAACAGGGAACCCGGTGGGAATCCGGGACTGCCCCGCAGCGGTGAGTGGGAACGAAAGCCGTCAACGAAGCACTGGACCCCACAGTCTGGGAAGCGACGGCCGGTAGGCGACCTCGGTCATGCCCGCGAGTCCGAAGACCTGCCAGCGCACCGCGGACCAGAAGGGGTCCGCGGTGGTCGGAGGCCGCGCGGGACGGCCGACGCCAGGATCCGGGGTCACCCGGTGGCGTCCCCCTGCGCGCGTGTCCGGCCGTCCGGAGCGTGGACGAGGGGGACACGATGACGCAGATGCGCGTGCGCAAGCGCAGCGGCGACCTGGAGCCGGTCGACGTCGGCCGGATCGTCGCGGCGGTCGAGCGGTGGGCCGGCGACCTGGACGAGGTCGACCCGCTGCGGGTGGCGACGAGGACGATCAGCGGCCTCTACGACGGGGCGAGCACGGCCGAGCTGGACAAGCTGTCCATCCAGACCGCGGCCGAGCTGATCGGGGAGGAGCCGCAGTACTCCCGGCTCGCCGCGCGGCTGCTCGCCGCGTACGTCGACCAGGAGGTGCGCGGCCAGGGCGTCGCGAGCTTCAGCCAGTCGATCCGGTACGGCCACCAGCAGGGGCTCATCGGCGACGCGACGGCCGCGTTCGTGGCGGCCAACGCCGGTGAGCTCGACGCCGCCGTGGACGCCGGCGGTGACCTGCGGTTCGAGTACTTCGGCCTGCGGACGGTCGCCGACCGGTACCTGCTGCGCCACCCGCACACGCGACTGGTGGTGGAGACGCCGCAGTACTGGCTGCTGCGGGTGGCGTGCGGGTTGTCGCAGACGCCCGGGGAGGCGGCCGGCTTCTACCGGCTGATGTCCTCGCTCGCCTACCTGCCCAGCTCGCCGACGCTGTTCAACTCGGGCACCCGGCACACCCAGATGTCGTCGTGCTTCCTGGTCGACTCGCCGAAGGACGAGCTGGACTCGATCTACGAGCGATACCACCAGGTGGCGAAGCTGTCGAAGTTCTCCGGCGGGATCGGCATCTCGTGGTCGCGGGTGCGCGGCCGTGGCGCGCTCATCCGCGGCACGAACGGCCGCTCGAACGGGATCGTTCCCTTCCTCAAGACGCTCGACGCCGGCGTCGCCGCGGTCAACCAGGGCGGCCGGCGCAAGGGCGCGGCCTGCGTGTACCTCGAGCCGTGGCACCCGGACGTCGAGGAGTTCCTGGAGCTGCGCGACAACACCGGCGAGGAGTCCCGCCGTACCCACAACCTCAACCTCGCCAACTGGCTGCCGGACGAGTTCATGTGCCGTGTCGAGGCCGACGGGGACTGGTCCCTGATCGACCCGTCCGACGCCCCTGCGCTGCCGGATCTGTTCGGCGAGGCGTTCGACGAGGCGTACCGGGCGGCCGAGAAGCACGCGGTGCGCACGGTCAAGGCCCGCGAGCTGTACGGCAGGATGATGCGCACCCTCGCGCAGACCGGCAACGGCTGGATGACCTTCAAGGACCGCGCCAACGCGCTGTCGAACCAGACCGGCGCGCCCGGCAACACCGTCCACCTGTCGAACCTGTGCACCGAGATCCTCGAGGTGAACAGCGACGACGAGACCGCGGTGTGCAACCTCGGCTCGGTCAACCTCGGCGCGCACGTCACCGCGGACGGCGTCGACTGGGAGCGGCTGCGGGCGACGGTCCGCACCGCCGTGGTGTTCCTCGACCGGGTCATCGACATCAACTACTACCCGTCGGCGCAGGCCGCGGCGTCGAACCCGCGCTGGCGCCCGGTCGGCCTCGGCCTGATGGGCCTGCAGGACGCGTTCTTCACCCTGCGGCTGCCGTTCGACTCCGCCGCGGCGCGGGCGCTGTCGACGCGGGTCCAGGAGGAGATCTTCCTGACCGCGCTGGAGACCTCGGCCGACCTGGCCGAGCGGTTCGGCCCGCACCCGGCGTTCGCCGAGACCCGCGCGGCCGGCGGTGTGCTGCATCCGGACCTGTGGGGTGCCTCCACGGATGGTGCGCGCTGGGCGGCGCTGCGCGCGCGGATCGGGGAGACCGGCCTGCGCAACTCGCTGCTGATCGCGATCGCGCCCACGGCGACGATCGCCTCGATCGCCGGCTGCTACGAGTGCATCGAGCCGCAGGTGTCCAACCTGTTCAAGCGCGAGACGATGTCGGGGGAGTTCCTGCAGGTCAACACGTACCTGGTCGGGGAGCTCAAGGCGCGCGGGCTGTGGACCGCGGCCGTCCGGGACCGGATCAAGCGGGCCGAGGGCTCGGTGCAGGCGATCGCCGAACTGCCGGTCGACGTGCGTGAGCTGTACCGGACCGCGTGGGAGCTGCCGCAGCGGGCACTCATCGACCTCGCCGCCGCCCGCGCGCCCTACATCGACCAGTCCCAGTCGCTGAACCTGTTCATGAGCGCTCCCACGATCGGCAAGCTGTCCTCGATGTACCTGCACGCCTGGAAGTCGGGGTTGAAGACCACGTACTACCTGCGGTCACGCCCCGCGACCCGCATCCTGCAGGCCACCGTGCCGGTGCTCGAACCGGTTGCCTGCTCGCTGGAGAACCCCGAGTCGTGCGAGGCCTGCCAGTGAGCCTCCTCGATCCGGGCATGGACCTGACGCTGCGGCCCATGCGGTACCCCCACTTCTTCGAGCGGTTCAAGGACGCGATCCGCAACACCTGGACCGTCGAGGAGGTCGACCTGCACGCAGACCTCGCCGACCTGTCCAAGCTCTCGCCGGCCGAGCGGCACCTCGTGTCCCGGCTCGTGGCGTTCTTCGCCACCGGCGACACGATCGTCGCCAACAACCTGGTGCTCAACCTGTACCAGCACGTCAACTCGCCCGAGGGTCGGCTCTACCTGTCCCGGCAGCTGTTCGAGGAGGCCGTGCACGTCCAGTTCTACCTGAACCTCCTCGACACCTACGTGCCCGACGAGCAGGAGCGCTTCGCCGCGTTCGCGGCCGTCGAGCACATCCCGTCGATCGCCCGCAAGGCCGAGTTCTGCTTCCGGTGGATCGACTCCATCCACGGGCTGCGCGCGCTCGCGTCGCCGGAGGACCGGCGGGCGTTCCTGCTCAACCTGATCTGCTTCGCCGCGTGCATCGAGGGCCTGTTCTTCTACGGCGCCTTCGCCTACGTGTACTTCCTGCGCTCCCGGGGCCTGCTGCACGGGCTCGCGTCGGGCACCAACTGGGTGTTCCGCGACGAGTCGATGCACATGGCGTTCGCCTTCGACGTCGTCGACACGGTCCGCGCCGAGGAGCCGGACCTGTTCGACGACGCGCTGGAGCGGCAGGTGCGCGACATGCTGGCCGAAGCCGTCGACTGCGAGGCCCAGTTCGCCGCCGACCTGCTCGAACAGGGCATCTCCGGCCTCTCCCTGGTCGACATGCGCGAGTACCTCCAGCACGTCGCCGATCGGCGGCTCGCGCGGCTGGACATGGCCCCGCTCTACGGCAGCCGCAACCCGTTCGCGTTCATGGAGCTCCAGGACGTGCAGGAGCTGTCGAACTTTTTCGAACGGCGGGTGTCGGCCTACCAGGTCGGCGTCACGGGGACGGTGCGCTTCGACGACGACTTCTGACGCGTGTAGTGATCTTCACATCGATTGACAGGCAGCAACGGTGACCGTACCGTCCGAAACGTGACGGTGCGCGGAAGCCGGTGCAAGCCCGGCGCGGTCGCGCCACTGTAACCGCCGCAAAACGGCGGAAGCCAGACCCGGACATCGTCACGGACAACCGCTCACGGGACGCGCCATCCCACAGAAGGGCTCCATCATGGCAACCATCTCCACCACGCCGGGCACCACCACCGCACCGGCTCCGATCCCGCTCAAGCAGATCGCCCCGTGGGCGATCTTCGGCGCCGTCCTGGCCGTCGTGCTGCTGTACTTCGTCGGTGCCGAGCAGGGCATCACCTCGGTGTTCTCCGGCGAGAACGTGCACGAGTTCGTCCACGACGGCCGGCACCTGCTCGGCTTCCCCTGCCACTGAGCGGGGGCCGAGATCATGCTGTCCGCCCGCACCCTGCTCGTCCGCGGCATGCTCGTCGGCATCGCCGCGGGTCTCGCCGCCTTCGTGTTCGCCTACCTGTTCGGCGAGGGCCCCATCAACGACGCGATCGCGTTCGAGGAGGCCCACGCCGCCCACGACGGTGAGGCCGGGCACGAGGCGGTGAGCCGCACGGTCCAGAGCACGCTGGGCCTCGGCGTCGCCAACCTCATCTACGGCATCGCCCTGGGCGGCCTGTTCGCGATCGCCGTCGCGGTCGCCGTCGGCCGCCTCGGCAGGCTGTCGGCCCGCGCGACGGCCGGGATCGTCGCCCTGGCCGGCTTCGTCGGCGTCGCTCTGATCCCGTTCCTGAAGTACCCGGCCAACCCGCCCGCGACCGGCAACCCGGACACGCTGCGCCAGCGCACCGGCCTGTACTTCCTGATGATCGTCATCGGCGTCGCCGTGGTGATCGGCACGCTGGTCGTCGCGAAGATGCTCCAGCCCCGCCTGGGCACCTGGAACGCGACCACGGTCGCCGCCCTGGGCGCGGTCGTCGTCACCGGCGCCGCCGTGGCCCTGCTACCCGGCGTCAACGAGGTTCCCGAGGGATTCTCACCGGTACTGCTGTGGCAGTTCCGCCTGGCGTCGCTCGGCACACAGGCCGTCATGTGGGCCACGCTCGGCCTGCTGTTCGGCTACCTCACGGAGCGCAGCCAGCAGCGCTCGGTCCCCGCGGCCGTCACACCGGTCGCCGTCTGACCTGCTGCTGCTGCGGGCGGCGGTGGGGCCCTCCGGACCTCACCGCCGCCCGCTCCCTCCATCGTCGCCGTCAGTCGACGTAGGTGTGCTCGAAGATCAGCCGGTTGGTGCCCTGCCGCTCCTCGCCGCCGATGCGCGCCCGGAGGGTGGCGTTGCCGGACAGCCGCCGGTAGTGCATGCCGTGCTCGGCGTACCCGCGCAGCAGGTGCGTGCCGGTCAGCTCGACGCCGACCTCGTCGGCGCTGTCGGGGTCGTGCCAGTCGAAGCGCAGGCGGTCGGGGATCCGTTCGCCGTCCTCCTCGCGCCAGTCGTCGACCGTCACCGCCCCGTCGCGATCGGTCCTGATCGGCATCCGGCCGTCGGGCGAGAAGATCATGAAGGGGAGCGTGACGCCGCCGGCGGCCGGCCTGCTCGTCTCGGCGCCGAAGATGATCGTGTCGTCGCCGAACTGGCCGCGCCCCCAGTACCACTCCTGGAGGAACTCCCGGAACCCGGTGTCGTACCAGTTGTGGTCGTGGTAGCCCTCCCCGGCGACCGGCACCAGGTCACCGCCGACGACGACGGTCCCGGTGACGTCGGCCCGGGGGAGCGGCACGACCCACCCGGCGTGCTGGCCGCTCGGGCCGAGCAGCTTGCGCCCGGTGCCGATGCGGGCGCAGGGCACGGTCGCGGTGAACGTCAGGTCGAGCGAGACCTGCGGGTCCCGGGTGACGACCTGGTAGGTGCGCAGGTCGCCGCTGATGTGGTTGGGCCCGATCCGCACGTCGCACCGGTCCTCCTGGGCCGCGAACCACTCGGCCGGGAACTCTGGCTGGACCTGGGTCGAGACGCCCTCCGGCGACACGTACTGCACCCGGACGGTGGGGCGCAGCGGCGGGCTGACGTCGCCGCCGGGCGGTTTGGTGGCGACGGTGACGGCGACGGTACCGCCGTCGGTGAACTGCGCGTCGAAGTACCACCATTCGAGATGCCCCGGCCCGGTCGGCTCCCGCTCGCCGTCCTCCCAGGGTGCGAACGGTCGGGCGCCATCCTGTCCGGTCATGAATTCGGTCATGAAACGGTCCACGGTCATGACGTTCACCCCTTGCCGATAGCGACGACGCCCTTTGCCGATGAGCACGACTCCGAGCACCAGCAGGGCGACGAACAACACGGTGGTGTTCTCCCGCACGAACCAGTTCCTGGCCGTCAACTGTCGGCGGCACCCACGAGAGCGCCGCCACCCCGGGCGGAGGAGCCGGCCGCGGGCCGGCGCCCGGTCGACCGCCGATCATTGCCGAGGTCCGGGAACCGATGATGTGAAAGGTTCATCGGCATCGTCCGCCGCGAATGCACCGACCACATTCCTGAGCTCCGGCGAACGCCCCGCCCCGCGCCGTCCTCGACAGCGGCGTCTGGGCATTGCGACGAGCACCGTCCACATCAGGGCATCGACGGGCATCCCTCAACTGTGGGTACGGCCGCCGTGTGACGAAAAGACTGGGGTTGCCATAGCAATCGATCATTGTTACTTTGCCGGTGGTCACGGGGGAACGGCGACCTAACGCAGCGCTGCGGTCTGTCACCGTCCTCGCCCACGTGTCGAGGAGGTGCCTGCGTTGGTCAAGCCGCAGCGGGCGGACGGAAGTCTCCGACGGATTCGCAAGATACGCCCAGGATGTGATCAGCAGGTCCAATTAGGACCTTGCCCGGCCGTGCCTCGATGACCGCGTCCGTGAACGCCGACATCGGTCCGGCGACGGAGCCGAACGTGGTCTCCGCCGGGGCGGAGACCGTGGTCAAGCAGTACGTCGACGATTTGACGCTGGCCCTCGCCCAGCTCGAGACCGGTTCGATGACCGATCTGCTGGAGGCGCTGGTTCTCGCGCTGCACGCGGGAAGCCGGGTATTCGTGGCCGGCAATGGCGGCAGCAGCACGGCGGCGATTCACATCGCCAGTGATCTGATGGCGGCCTCGGGCACGCTCGGCAGCGCACCGCAGGTCGTGGCGTTGACCGAGAACATCGCCCGGGTCACCGCCATCGCGAACGACCACTCCTACGACGAGATCTTCTCGCACCAGCTGATGGGCTGGGGCAGGCCGCGCGACGTGGTGCTGCTGCTGAGCGTCAGCGGTCGCTCGGCCAACCTGGTCCGGGCCGCCAGAGCCGGTCGTGACCTGGGGATGACCGTGCTGGCGGCGCTCGGCAACGCCGGTGACCTCGCGCGGCTCGCCGACCGGCGCGTCGTCTTCGGGCAGGCCGACTACGGCCTCACCGAGGACCTGCACGTCGCGCTCGGTCACATGGCGGTACGAGTGCTGCGCGGCGGCGACGCCTGCCGATACACGGCCGATGCCGCGTCGGAGCGCGCAGAGATTGGCGATCTCCAGTGAATCACCTCAGGGCCAGGATCTTTCTTACCGTTCGCTACATCATCGGCCTGTTCGGACTCACCCTGACCCGAACCTCGACCGAGCTCACCAGCTACCACATCCATGCGGGCCATGGGCGCCACGACGATGCACGACCGATTCCGGCCGACGTGGCCGCCGTGCTCACCGACCGGCATCCCGACCTCGTGCAGTTGCGGACGCGCTATCGCCGGCTGACATCGCCGTTCAAGCCCGGTCGTTTCTGGCGGCGGAGCCGACGCCTACGCGACTTCGATCTCAAGTACTTTCGTGGCGACAACGCCTACGTCTGGCAGCTGCGCCACCTCGGCGGCGACGCCCGGCTGAAGTATTTCCTTTTCGCGCGGTACATCAGCTCCCTCGATACCCACAAGCTCCTCGAGCGCACGAGTGAGGACGGCGCGTTCGGCTGCTGGACGTTCGACTTCCACGGACTGCCGACGTCGAGCCGGGATCTGCTCGACTCGATCAACGAGATCTACCTGCTGGACCGGCATTGGGGACTGCTGTCCAGAATGGACTGCACCGTCGTGGACATCGGCGCCGGATACGGCCGGCTCGCCCACCGCATGGTGGAGACCGTTCCCGGGCTGAAGCACTACTTCTGCGTCGACGCGATTCCGGAGTCGACGTTCCTCAGCGAGCAGTATCTGCAGTACCGCAAGGTCGACCACAAGGCGATCGTGCTGCGGCTCGACGAGATGGCGGACCGGCTGGAGGCGGAGCGGCCGGACCTGGCGGTCAACATCCACAGCTTCTCGGAGATGCCGATCTCCGTGATCGAGGCGTGGATAGAGCTACTGGCCCGGTGCGGCGTGCCCACGCTCATGATCGTGCCCAACGAGGGCGACCGGTTGCTGAGCCTGGAGGACGACTACCGGCGGCTGGACTTCACCCCGGTGCTGGAGCGCCACGGCTACGTCCTCGCCGTCCGCGAGCCGACCGTCACCGACCCGGACGTGCGCGAGCTGGCCGGGGCCGGCGACTGGTTCATGCTCTACCGCCGCGCCGGCGCGGACCCGACACCCGACGCGCCATGACGGGCAGCGCGGTGAGCGACGTGACCACGCGCGACCGGGTGTCGCTGGAGTTCACCGGGCTGGACGAGGGTGTCGGCGAGCTGACCTGGGGACAGCGGTTCGTCTGGAACATCCTGCAGTCACTGGCTCCGGCGAACCACTACCTCAACATCCGGTTCCGGGTACACCTGCCGAGCGACGTCACCCGCGAGCGGGTGCTGGCTGCCCTGCACACCCTGGTCCGCCGGCACGACGTGCTCCGGACCCGGTTTCCCGTCGGCCCGGACGGCGAGCCCGAACAGCATTGCGATGCTTCCGGTGACCTACCGGTGGAGATCTGCCGGACCGACCCCGGCCGTGTCCGCCGACTCGCCGAACAGGACGAGGAGCGGCTCTGGCGGGAGCCGTTCCGGCACGAGGCCGAGTGGCCGCTGCGGGTGAGCGTCATCGTCGCCGGCGGTCGTCCCCGGCAGGTCGTGTTCGTGTTCTCCCATCTCGCGGCCGACGCCTGGGGATGCTCCGTGCTCCGCCGGGAGTTCCTCGACCTGCTGCGCAGCGACCGTGCCGCGCCGGCCCTCGCCGGTTGGCGGCCGCTGGCCCGGGCCGAGTTCGAGCTGTCGCCGCCGGGACGCGATGCCAACGACCGCTCCCTGGCCTATTGGCGCCGGGTGCTGGAGACGACACCGCAGACCGCCTTCCCCACCCTGCAGGAGGCCGGCGAGTCCCCGCGCTTTCCGGGCCTCGGCCTCCACTCGGTGGCGCTGGCGGCAGCCGCGCAGGCGGTCGCGGCGCGGCACCGGGTCGGACCCGCCGCCGTCCTGCTGGCCGCGCTGTCGACGATCATCGGCATCAGGACCGGAACGGACATCGTGCCGCTGTTCCTCGCGGCGGGCAATCGGTTCACGCCGGTGGACGCCGCCTCGGTCGGGACCTTCTACCAGGGTGCGCCGGTGCTGACCCGGCTGGACACCGGGTCGCTGGCCGGCACCATCCGCAATGCACATCAGGTGTCGACACTGGCGTACCTGCGCGGTCAGAGCGACCCGCGGGACGTCGCGCGGCTGCTGGACACCGTGAACCACCGGCGAGGTCTCGACATCGACCTGTCGAGCACCGTGAACGTGGTGCCCGAGCCCGGTGCCGCGGGGCCGCCGCCCACCATCCGTGACGTCGCCGAACTGCGGGAGCTGACGGCGTCCACCCGCGTGTCGGACCTCGAGGGCCGGGACAGCGAGCGGCTGAAGTTGTACCTGCACGTCAAGTCCCTGCGCTCGCGCGCGGTCATCGAGCTCTTCTGCGACAGTCGCTACCTGACCGCCCCCGCGGCGCGGCAGGCCCTGGCCGGGCTGGAACTCGTGCTGATCGAGCTGCTCGAGGCAGGGGACCTGAGCATCGACCGGGTCGCCGACCTGGTCGGGATCGCACCGCTCGCGAGGCCGCGCAGCTGCGTCGCCGTCGACAACTGCTGGATCGACGTGGACGCGGTTCGCGGGCTGCTCGGCGATCTGCCGGAGACGGTCGCGGCCCAGGCGTTCGTGGTCGGTCCGGACGACGGCCCGGCGCGGTTGGTCGCCTACGTCGTGGCCGCGCAGCCGACGACGCCCGAGCGGTTGCACGCCGCCCTGCTGCGCCGGCTCGACGGGCACCTGAGCATGACGCCGCAGTGGTACGTCGTCTGCCGTACCGCTCCCGCCCGGCCGGAGTCCCGCGCCGAGTGGGAGCGCCAGCCGGTGCTCCTGCAGGGCAGTGGCCGGGCCGGCGGGCAGCTCGCCGACACAGATTCGACGCCGTCCATCGATGCTCACCGGGGGGCCTAGCGTGCTGTCCGTGATCATTCCCGCGTACAACCAGGTCAAGTGCCTGGACCTGACGCTCGGATCCCTCGTCGGCCAGACGGCCGACCGGGACCAGTTCGAGGTGATCGTGGTCGACGACGCGTCCGTCCAGGATGTGCGTGCGGTGGTCCGTCGCCACGAGGCCCAGCTGCAGTTGCGGTATGTCCGGCACGGATCCAACCGGGGCAGGTCGGCCGCGCGGAACCTCGGGGTCGCCCAG
>NZ_JBEXCY010000253.1:0-15302 GCF_040605515.1 Dactylosporangium sp. NPDC005572
CCACCTGCGCTGGGAGAACTGGGGCCGGGCCTGGAACAAGGCCCACGTCGGCCGCGCAGCGCCACGTACTCGGCGTGCAGCGCGGCCCGCTCCTCGGGCAGCGCGTCGTCGATCGAGAACCGGGCCGCGGCCGGCACCAGGCCGCTGAACGTGCGCAACAGGGCCCGCAGGTGGTCGCCGGCGCCGGCGACGTTGACGACCCGGCGGAACTCGCGGGCCAGGGACTCGAACTCGGCCGGGTCGTCGCAGCGGGCCAGGGCCTCGTCGAGCTTGCCCAGCGCCTCGGCGACCGCCGAGTCGCGGCGGGCGGCGACGCGCCGGTTGGTCAGGGCGCTGAGCATGCCGTACAGCGCGAACGCCTCCCGCACCGTCTCCTCGCCGAAGGCGCCGACGTGGGCCCGGCGGTAGTGCGCCCGGTCGACGAGCCCGTCGCGTTCCAGCTGGATGAGGGCCTCGCGGACCGGCACCCGGCTCACGCCGAGCTCGGCGGCGACCTCGTCGAGGTCGATGCGCTGGCCGCTGCGCAGGCTGCCGTCGAAGAGCCGGCCCAGGATGTGCGCGGCCACCGCCTCGCTGGTGTTGGCCCGCTCCAGCGTCATGCGTCCTCCGCTTCGCTCCGGCCGCATGCCTTCCAGACTGCGCCGACGGTGACCGGCCTCCTCCGCTTCGCTCCGGAACCGGTCACGGGGTCACCAGCTCCCCGAGCGGATACGTGGCCTCCATGGTGCCCTGCTGGTACTGCGGGCCCTCGGCGGTCGGCACGAACCAGCCCGTCGGGCACATCGTGAGGATCTCGACCAGGCTGAAGCCGTCGCCGCGCAGCTGCGTCTCGAACGCCTTGCGGAGCATGCGCTTGGCCTGCAGTACCGCTGCCGCGTTGGACACCGCGCCCCGCGCCACGTAGGCCGTCCCGCGCAGGCCGGCGACGAGGTCGGCGACGGGGATCGGGTAGCCGTGCGCGGCCGGGTCGCGCCCCTCGATGCTGGTCTTGGTCCGCTGGCCGAGCACGGTGGTGGCGGTCTGCTGCCCGCCGGTGTCGCCGAAGACGCCGTTGTTGAGCATCACGCAGGTGATGTTCTCGCCGCGGGCGGCGGCGTGCAGCACCTCCTGCAGGCCCTCGTTGGCCATGTCGCCGTCGCCCTGCAGGGTGAAGACGGCGACGCCGGGCCGGACCCGCTTGATGCCGGTGGCGCAGGCCGGGGCGCGGCCGTGCAGGCACTGGAGCACGTCGACGTCCATGATGCGCACGAAGCTGCCGTAGCAGCCGTGCCCGACGACCCCGATGGTCTGCTGCACGATGTCGAGCTCCTGCAGTACCTCCAGCAGGATGCGCAGCGCGACCGGCTCACCGCAGCCGGGGCACAGCGAGTGCTCGCCCAGGATGAGGTTCGGCTTGAAGTCGGCGACCTTGCGGGCGTCGCGGACCGGCGGGCCGCTGGTGTCGATGGTCATACGGTCGCCTCCAGAATGCGCTCGCGGATGACGGGGGCATCGAGCAGCGGCCCGTAGGACAGGCCCGACTCGGCGATGCTGACCCCGCCGATGAACCGCACGGCGCGGCGGTCGGCGGCGTGCAGCCGGACGTCGTCGAGCATCTGCCCGGCGTTGAGCTCGAACACCAGCACGTTCCTGGCGCCCTTCGTGGCCGCCTCGAGGGCGGCGCCGGGGAACGGCCACAGCGTCACCGGCCGGAACCAGCCGATGCGGTGCCCGTCGGCGCGCAGTTCCGCGACGACGTGCTCGACGAACTTCGCCGCCGAGCCGAACGCGACGACGACGGTCTCGGCGTCGTCGACGTGGGCCTGCTCGTGGCGGGCCTCCAGCTCGGCGATGCGGTCGAACTTCGCCGCGATCGCCCGCCAGTGCCCGTCGGGCCCCGGCCCGGGGTCGGTGGCCTTGCCCATCGCCCAGGTCCACACCTGCCGGCTGCGGCCGGTGCCGCCGCCGGTGCCGTCGAGCACCCAGTCCTTGGGCGGCAGCGGCCCGAAGTCGCGGGGCGAGACGTCGACGCCGACCCGGGTCTGGGCGAGCAGCGGGTCGCCGTACAGCACGACCGGCGCCCGGTGCCGGTCGGCCAGGTGGAACAGCAGCTGGGTGTGCTCGACCGCCTCCGGCACGTCCTTGGGCGCGAGGGTGATCGTGCGGTAGTCGCCCCAGCCGCCGCCGCGGGTGGCCTGGAAGTAGTCCTGCTGGTTGCGGGCCAGGTTGAACACGACGAACGGGGTCTCGTTGAGCGCGGCCTCGGCGATCGCCTCCTGCATGAGCGCGATGCCCTGCCCGCACGAGCCGGTGGCGGCCCGCGCGCCGGCGGCCGCCGCGCCGAGGGTCATGTTGACGCCCTCGATCTCGCTCTCGGCGTTGAGGCACACGCCGCCGGCCGCCGGCAGCCGCCGCGACATCTCCTCCAGCAGGCCGGTGAACGGCGACATGGGGTACCCCGCGAAGAACCGGCAGCCGGCCGCGATCGCCGCCTCGGCGATGGCCGCGCCGCCCTCCAGCAGCTGCAGCGTCATGCGTCGGCCCCCGCCCGCAGCGCCCGGATGTTGGCCTCGGCGTGCTGGCGCCGGTACGGCGGGAGCAGCCTGGTCATCGCGTCCTCCAGCTCCTGCGCGGCGACGAGGCGCGCCCGCGCGTTGTAGGCCCCGAGCAGCACGAACCCCAGCGCGTTCGGGGCGCCGGCCTGCTGGGCGACGGCCTTCGCGTCGACCGTCACGACCCGCAGGTCGGCCCGCAGGTGCGCGGGGTCGACGAGCGGGGCGTTGGCCAGGACGAACGCGCCGGGCCGCAGCCGCTCCACGACGTGCTCGCTGAAGCGGTGGTGGGCGAGGACCGCCGAGCCGGCGTTGGGCAGGATCGGCAGGGCCCGCAGCGGCGCGGCGCCGACGACGACGGACGCCTTGGACGGCCCGCCGCGCATCTCCCCGCCGTAGTCGGCGGCGAGCATGGCGTGCCGGCCCTCGCTGGTGGCGGCCTCGGCGAGGGTCTTCGCGAGCAGCTGGATCCCCTGCCCGCCGATCCCGCTGACCACGACCTCCCACTCGCCGGTGCCGTCCCAGGCTTGCGTCGCTTCCATCCGGCCCCTCCCTTGACGCGCTTTAGATATTGAATACAAAATCTGATTCGGTCGTCAAGGCCGGTCAGTACGGAGGTGGTGCGGTGCGGGCGCTCGTCATGCGAGGGTTCGGGGACGTGGTGGTCGAGGAGGTGGCCGACCCTGTCGCCGGGCCGGGTGAGGTGGTGATCGACGTGGCCTGCGTGCAGCCGAGCGTCACCGAGTGCATGCTCATCGCCGGGGAGCCGGTCGCGATGCACGGCGTGCTCGCCGCGCGGCTGGCGGCCGGGCCGACCCGGTTCGGCGGGCACGAGTTCGCCGGGGTGGTGCGCTCGGTCGGTGCCGGCACCGTCTCGGACGTCAAGCCGGGCGACCGGGTCACCGCGGTCGAGACCGCCGCCTGCGGCCGGTGCGCGGCCTGCCGCCGGGACCGGCCCGACGCCTGCCCGGCGCCGAGTGTGCTGGGCTTCAGCGGGCCGGGCGCGTTCGCCGAGCGGGTCGTCGTGCCCGCGAAGACCGTCGTGCCGGTGCCCGGCGGGGTCGGCGCCTCCGCCGCCGCGGCCGTGCAGCCGCTGGCCGGGGCGATCCACGGGCACGCGCTGGCCGACGTGCGGCCCGGCGAGACGGTGCTGGTGCTCGGCGCCGGTGTCATGGGTGTCCTGCACGTCCGGCTCGCCCGCCTGGGCGGTGCCGGTACCGTCGTCGTCACCGGCCGCAGCCCGGCCAAGCTCGGCCTGGCCCGCCGCGCCGGCGCCGACCTCGCCGTGCCGGCCGGGGACGACGTCGAGGCGGCCGTCGCCGAGGCCACCGATGGGATCGGGGCCGACGTCGTGTTCGAGACCGCCGGCGGCGCCCCCGGTGCCGGCCTCAGCGGCACCTCCACGCTCGACCTCGCCGCCCGCTGCGTGCGCCGCGGCGGCCGGATCGTCGTCGTGTCGGTGCTGCCGGACCGCTCGCCGGCGCCGCTCGGGCGGCTGCGCGAGCGGTCGGTCGCGCTGCTGCACCCGCGCTCGGGCGCCGGCGGGTACGCGCCCGGGGCGAGCGCCTTCGACCACGCGCTGGCGCTGGTCCGCCGCGGCGACGTCGACCTCGGCGCGCTGGTGACCCACCGGCTGCGCGGGGTCGACGCGCTGCCCGAGGCCCTCGCCATCACCCGGGACAAGACGGCCCACGGCGCGCTCGGGCCGGCCCAGGTGGACCTGTTCGACTGGGGGCACGAAGCATGAGCGCAGCCTGGAGCTCGTGCGGCCGGGGCGGGGCGGAGGGCGCATGAGCCTGCTCATCGGGGACATCGTCACGGTCGCGGCGCTCAGCGGGCCGGGCCGGCTCGCCGCGACCCTCGGCGGCGAGCAGCTCACGTTCGGCGAGCTCGACGAGCGGGCCGACCGCACCGCGAACGCGCTCGAGGGCCGCGGCCTGCGGGCCGGGGACACGCTGCTGTGGTGCGCGCCGCCGACGTTACGGGTGCTCGACGCGTTCGTGGCGTGCGCGCGGCTCGGGGTGCTGTTCGCGCCGGTGAACCCGGCGCTGCCGGCCGCCGAGCTGGACCGGGTGCGCGACCTCGTCCGGCCCCGCCTGGCCGTGACCTCCGCCGGCGCCGAGGGCGGGCTGCGCCCGTCCGACCTGGACGGCGGCGCCGCCGGCCTGCCGCCGCGGCCGCTCGACGACCGGGACCCGCACATCGTGTACCTCACCAGCGGCAGCACCGGCACCCCGAAGGGCGCGCTGGTCAGCCACCGGGCCAGCTGGCTGCGGGCGGCGCCGGGCGGCGGCACGTTCAGCGCGGGCCTGCGCGGCGACGGCGGCGTGGTCTGCACGTTCCCGCTGTACCACTACGGCGGCTGGCACTACGTCATGGAGGCCTGGCAGCACCGCACCGCGGTCCACCTCGTCCGCCGGGCCTCGGCGGAGGAGATCGTCGAGGTCGTGCAGCGGCGCCGCCCGTCGGCGCTGTACTGCATCCCGGCCGTCTGGGAGCGCCTCCTCGACCCCGAGCACCGCCGCGCCGACCTGCGGTCCGTGCTGCACGCCGACACCGGCACGTCGAGCGTCGCCCCCGACCTGGTGGAGCGGATCAAGGCCCGGCTGCCCGGCACCACGACCACGATCCTCTACGGCTCCACGGAGGCCGGCCGGATGGCCGCGCTGCACGACCACGACCTGGCCCGCAAGCCCGGCAGCGTGGGCCGCGGCGCCCCGCCGAACGCGCTGTGGGTCGACCCGGACGGCGAGGTGTGCGTGCGCGGCCCGGCCGTCATGAACGGCTACCTGGGCAGCGCGCCGCTCGACGGCACCTACCGCTCGGGTGACCTGGGGACGCTGGACGAGGAGGGGTACCTCTTCCTCACCGGCCGCAGCCGCGAGGTGATCCGCACGGGCGGCGAGTCGGTCGGCCCGGCCGACGTCGAGCACGCCCTGCGCGACCTGCCCGGCATCCTCGACGTGGCGGTCGTCGGCGTCCCCGACCCGCGCTGGGGCGAGCTGGTGTGCGCGGTGGTCGTGGTACCGCCGGGCACCGCACCGCCGACGGTGGCCGCGGTCCGGTCCCATGTGGACGGACGCCTGGCCGCGTTCCAGCACCCGCGCCTGGTGGCGACGGTGGCCGAGATCCCGCGGACCCCGGCGACGGGCCAGATCCAGCGCTCCCGCCTCCGCGACCTCGTCACCCGTCCAGCACCGCGGTGAGGAGCTCCTCGGGCGGCGTGCCGGCGGGCCGGTCGCTGACCTGACCGTCGCCGAGCTCCACGACCCGCCAGACCCCGTCGGCGCGCCGGGCGAGGTCGACGGTGACGAACGGCAGCCCTTCGACGGCCCCGGCGAGCCCGGGCGGGAGCTCCAGGTCGCCGGGCGGCAGCCGGTCGGGCGTGTCGGGATGGGCCGTGACGAGCCGGCACCGCCCGCCGACCCACCAGGTGCGGACCTCGGCACCCGTGAACGGCTCGAAGCGGCGCAGCACGAACCCGCCGGTGAACTCGTCGCCCCGCAGCTGCGCGAACCGCTCCGCGACGGCCCAGGCCGCGTCGGCGTCGGCGACGTCGGGAATGTAGGCGGCCTCGTGCCAGTGGTGCTTGAGGGTGTCGTACCACCCGGGCAGCTCGTGCCCCTGCCGGTACTGCTCCGCCCCGGTCCGCAGCACGGTGCCCTTTTCGGCGAGGGCGTCGGCGAACGCGGCGTAGCGGTCGCTGCCGAGCATCCACCCCCGGTACACGGCGGTCGCACCACCGGGCACCCGCTCCACCGCCCGCCCGGCGTCACCCCCACCGGCGAGCGCGTCGTGGTCGACGAGCCCCACGGTCAGTGGGGGCAGGCGGCGCCCGCCACCGCCGTCCATGGGCTGTCCGCGACGGCCACGAGGGGTTCGACGACCGACCGCCGGCCGTCCGCGGTGCGGACCGTGAGGCGGAAGCGGATCGGGGCCGCCGGGAGCGGCGTGGCGCACGACAGCTCGACCCGCACGCCCACCGCGACGGCCCGGCCCGGGCCGAGCGCCTGCGGGCCGCCGGCGGTGTGGACCGTCAGGCCCGTCGCCTCGGCCGAGAGGTCCTCCAGCTCGACCGGCGCGGCGCCCGAGTTGACCACCGTCAGCCGGCTCTCCATGCGGACCGACCCGGCGTCGTAGGTCGCCGCGATCGGGCCCGTCTGGCCCGCGTCCACCACCACCGCCACGGCCGGTGGGCGGTCGTCGGGGCGGGCCAGGAACAGGGCGCCCAGCAGGAGCGCCGCGGCCGGCCAGGGCAGCCACCGTGGCACCCGGCGCCGGGGCGCCGGGGCGGGTGCGTCGAGGTCGACGAGAGGCTGGCCCATCAGCGCGGCGGGGACGGGGTCAGGGCGACCGTCGTCAGCCAGTCGCCCGACGCGATCCGCGCGCCGGGGGCGGCCTGGTGCGAGACGACCATACCGCCGGCGGCGGGGGCGGTCAGGCGGCGGACCGAGCCGTCGTCGCAGCGGACCACGGCGATCGGGGTGCCGCCGCGGTACCGCGCGCCGGGGTCGACGAGCCACCGCAGCAGCACGCCCGCGCCGCCGGGCAGCGGCCAGCTCAGTGGGGTCCGGTCCGGGGTGGGCAGCTGCGGCGGTACCGCCGAATCCCCCGCCGAACGGGTGAGCGTGGCCGCGCCCTGCACCACCGCCAGGTCCGGGTCCTCCGGGCGGCGCAGCGGCCGGTCCAGGGCGCGGGCGACCGCCTCGGCGACGGCGGGCATGCGGGTCGTCCCGCCGACGAGCAGCACCGCCGCGACCTCGGCCGGGCCGACGCCGCAGCGGTCCAGCAGGTCCTGGCAGCAGGCGACGGTGCGGGCCAGCAGCGGGGCCACCAGGTCCGTCAGCTCGGCGCGGCGCAGCACGACCGGCGGCGCCGCCGGGAACGGGTAGTCCTCGACCTGTTCGGCGCCGCTGAGGTGGTGCTTCAGGCCGCGGACAAAGTCCGCGACGTGCAGCCGGGCCCGCAGGGCGGCGTCGCCGGTGAGGCCCGGCGGGGCGAGCGCGGCGGCCAGGTCGGGGCCTCCGGTGTCGCGCAGGTGGGTGGCGATGAGCGCGTCGACGTCGCGGCCGCCGCAGTCGTCGAGGGCGGCGTGGCCGAGCACGGCGTGCCGGCCGTCGGGCTCGTACCGCACGAGCGCGGCGTCGAAGGTACCGCCGCCGAAATCGTAGACGAGGACCGTCTCGCCCGCCGTGAACGCGGGCCCGGCCAGGGGTGCCAGCCCGGCCGCGACCGGCTCCGGCACGAGCGCCACGTCGGTGAACCCGGCCCGCTCGCCGGCGGCGATCATCGCCTCGGTGCGCGGGTCGCCCGGGCGGTAGCTGGCCGGCACGGTGAGGACGAGCCGGTGGACGGGCCCGCCGGCCTGCTCGGCGAACGCCCGCAGCAGGGCGGTGACGAGGTCCTCGGGCTGGAAGTCGCGGTCGCCGAGCGGCACCGGCGCCGCCTCGCCGAGGTCGCGCTTGAACTCGGCCCGGTACGCGGTCGGCACCGCCCGCTTCCGCCCGTTCGCGGCCGACCCGACGAGCAGCGCGTCGCCGTCGCGGCAGACCGCCGACGGCCAGGAGTACAGGCCACTGAGGGGCTCCTTCAGCAGTCGTACCGCACCGTCGGCGCCCACCAGGGCCGCCGACGACGCCGACGTGCCCACGTCCACGACGAGGGTGGGCTCCTTCGTCGGTGGCGGACCGCTCTCGCGGACCACGGTCGTCACGGGCGGCTCGGGCGGCTCGGTGACGAGCTCGCTCAGCCCGGTCTGCAGCGCCGCCGGGGGCACACCGAGCACGGTGAGCGTGCGGACCGCGGCGCCGCCGCCCTCGCGCAGCAGCGCGAGCAGCAGATGCTCCGGGGTGACCTGGTGGTGGCCGCGGCGCAGCGCCTCGCGGAGGGTCAGCTCGAGGACGGTCTTCATGCGCGGCGTGAACGGCAGGCTCTGCGCCGTGCCGGTCCCCGGCTCGCCGAACTCGCCGGCCCGGGCGAGCACCGCGGCGCGCGTGACGCCCGCCTTGCCGAGCATCCACACCAGCCGGCCGTCGGGGTCGGCGAGCAGCCCGAGCAGCAGGTGCCCGGTGCCGATCCGGTCGTGCCCGAGGTCGGCCGCGGCCTGCTGGGCCTGGACGACGGCGTGGCGCGCCGCCGGGACGAACCGCTCGAACATGGTCCGGCACTCTACCGGGGCGCCGCGACGGGTGTCCCGGTCCGGGCGGCCCGTCCTCGGCCCCAGTCGTACAGTGCCTGCAGGACCGGCGCGAGGGTCGCACCCTCCTCGGTGAGCCGGTACTCGACGTGCGGCGGGACGGTGCCCAGGTCGGCCCGCGCGACGAGCCCGTCGGCCTCCAGCTCGCGCAGCCGCTGCACGAGCATCTTCTCGCTGATGCCGGGCATGCGGCGGCGCAGCTCGCCGTAGCGGTGCACGCCCTCCTTGAGGTGGGCCAGGATCACCGGCCGCCACACGCCGCCGATGACGTCGATCGCGAGCTCCACCGGGCAGTGGTACCGCTTGGGCACGGACGCCTCCTTACCGTTCGGTGCGTACTTGCCGGGCCACCCGGCGGCATGGTCGTCTGATGCGCGTGACGACGCCGACGTTATACGAGTGGGCCGGCGGCACCGAGGCCCTGTGCGACGCCTTCTACCGCCGGGGTCCTGCAGGACGACCTGCTGGCCCCGCTGTTCGCCCGCTGGGTCAACCTGATGCAGGACGCGGCGGACGAGGTGGCCCTGCCACGGGACCCGGAGTTCCGCGCGGCGTTCGTCGGCTACCTGGAGTGGGGCACCCGCCTGGCCGTGCTCAACTCCCAGCCGGACGCCGACCCGGTCCGCGACGCCCCGGTCCCGAGATGGGGCTGGGGCGTCGCCCCGCCGTACCAGCCGGGCTAGCCGAACCGGTCGGGCTATCGTCTGCGTCGGAGCCAACCCGGAGCGTTGGAGCGGCCCGGCGAACGGCCGCGAAGGACGAGGAGCGCCTGAGCGCCCCGGCGGCGTCTTCCACGCAATCCGCGCCGGACGTGCTCGCACCGGCCCTCCGCCTCGTCCGACCGGGGTGTCCAGCGACCCGGGACGCCGCTGACGATGACCGGGGACGCGCTCATCTGCCAGCGAAGGTCAGGGCCGGGCCGGGGAACCAGCCTGAGCGTGCCCTCGCGCAGCACATCTACCCACACGGACCAATGCTGCGACGCGGGGTCGCGGCCGATCAACCCATTTCCCGCCCGGGTCACACCGCCGGGCGCAGGGACTTGCGCAGTTCCGCCTTGGCGATCTTGCCGCCCGAGCCCCGCGGGAGATCGTCCACCAGTTCCAGGCGCTCCGGCCAGTTCTCGCGGGACACGCCGCGGGCGTCGAGGTGGGTGCGCAGGTCGTCGAGCGTCAGCGGGTCGGGCGAGCGGGGGACGACGAAGACGCAGACGCGTTCGCCGAAGGTCGGGTCCGGCATCGCCACCGCCGCCACCATCGCCACCTGCGGGTGGGAGCCCACGTGGTCCTCCACCGCCGCGGCGCTGATGTTCTTGCCGCCGCGGATGATGAAGTCCGACTTGCGGTCGACCACCCGCAGGTAGCCGTCCTCGTCGATCGTGCAGATGTCGCCGGTCAGCATCCAGCCGTCGGGGGTGAACAGGGCCTCGTTCGCCTTGTCGTCGTTGAAGTAGCCCAGGCAGGTCGCCGGGCCTGCGCACGCCGCCTGGCCGGGGCCGCCGGCCGCGGTGACGTCCGTGCCGTCCTCGGCGAACAGGCGGACCTGCATCGCGTCGATCACCCGGCCCGCGGTGCGCAGGCGCTGGTCCTCCGTGTCCGTCACCGACGTGCGGGACAGGGCGCCGGTCTCGTTGGAGCCGAAGAACTGCAGGACCTTCGCGCCCGTGCGGCGTTCGAACTCCGACGCGCGCTCGAACGGGACCGCCTCGCCGCCGGTGAACATGCAGCGCAGGGACGACAGGTCGACCTCGTCGGCGAGGGGTGAGTTCAGCATCATGATGAACTGGGTCGAGACGCAGCAGACGACCGTCACCCGCTCGCGTTCGATGAGGCGCAGCGCCTCGTCGGCGTTGAACCGGGGCATGACCACGGTCGGGGCGCCGAGCAGGGCCGGGGTGAAGTTGGCCGTCCACTGCGCGAAGCCGTAGGGGGCCGGGATCACGGTCAGGAACACGTCGTCGGGGCGCAGGTCGCCGCACTCGACGGCCAGTTCGTGGTAGTAGAACCAGCGGTACTGGTCGTGGACCACGCACTTCGGCATGCCCGTGGTGCCCGACGTCGAGTTGAGCAGGTGGATCTCGTCGGGGGCGAGCTCGCGGCCCTTCAGCGGCGGGCCGGGCACGACGTCCCAGGAGGCGTACGGCAGCAGCACCAGGTGGGTCTCGATGCCCAGGTCGGCGACGAGGTCCGCGACCGGCTCGTCGCGGTGGGCGGCGAAGCTGACGAGCGCCGTCGCGCCGCCGACCGTGAGCAGGTGTCGTACCTCCAGCCGCGCGGCCCGCGGCCCGATCGCCACGACGACGACCCCGGCCTTGATCGCCGCGAGGTACACGACGTGCACCTCCACGCCGTCGGGCAGCAGCACCCCGACGCGGGCCCCGCGCGGCAGCCCGGCCTCGACGAGGCGGCGGGCGAACCAGGTGGAGTACTCGTCGAACTGCCGCCAGCTCAGCCGGTCGTCCCCGGCGACGAACGCGTCCCCGTCCGGGTTGTCCGCGGCGTGGCGCCGCACGACGTCGGCCAGGTTCTCGCCCGCGCCCGCGGCGTCGGCGAGGCGGTCGGCGACGTACCGCTCGTGGACGCTGCCGGGTGCCGGTGCGGTACCGGGTGGAAAGGTCACAACGTATACCTACCAATCAAGCGCTTGGTTGTGCAATTCTGTGATCGGCCGGGAGACGATGTCAAGGAGCGCCGCCCATGCAGGACAGCACAGACCAGAGCACGCACGTGGAGCAGGTCATCTGGCACGGGGACCCGAGCGGCGACCCGGACGGGCAGCTCACCGTGGGCGTCGCGCGGCGCGACGGGGACGTGGTCACGATCCGGCTCCGCGACGGCGACCGGCTCGTCGCCGACGTGCGCCTGCGCACGGGCCCGAAGCGCCGCCCCGCCCCGCACGACCTGCTGCGCACCGGCCTCGGCCCGGGCGCGACCTGCACCCGCACGTTCGTCGTCACCGACGACGCGACCACCGACCACGTGCCTGGCGCCGTCCCGGTGCTCAGCACCCCCTCCCTGATCGCGTACCTCGAGGACACCGCGGCCGACGTGCTGCGGCCGCACTTCGGGCCGGCGACGGCGTCGCTCGGGACCTGGATCGGCGTGCGGCACACCGGCCCGGCGCGCACCGGCGACGAGGTGCTCGTCACGGCGGTGCTCGCCGAGGTCCGGGGCCGCCGGTACCTCTTCGACGTGGAGGCGACCGTCGCCGGGCGCCCGATCGGCGACGGCCAGGTGGCGCAGACGCTGGTCAGGCTGGACTGAACCGGCGGGCCGCGTCCGTGCGCAGGGCGGCCTTGTCGACCTTGCCACCGGTACCGATGGGAAGCCCGTCGAGGGGCACGAGGTGCTCCGGCCAGTTCTGCTTCGACACGCCGCCGGCGTCCAGGTGCGCGCGGAGGTCGTCGAGGGTGAGCGCGCCCCGCACGGCGACGTAGGCACAGACCCGCTCCCCCAGCACCGGGTCGGGCGCCGCGACCACGGCCACCTGCGCGACAAGGGGGTGCGTCGCCACCGCCTCCTCGACGACGAGGGCGCTGACGTTGTGCCCGCCGCGGATGATGAAGTCGGCGGCCCGGCCGGTGATCGACAGGTATCCCTCGTCGTCGACCGCGCCCAGGTCACCGGTCAGCAGCCAGCCGTCGTCGCGGAACAGGGCGGCGTTCGCGGCCGGGTCGTCGAGGTACCCCGGCGTGCAGCCGGGACCCTTCGCCGCGACCTGCCCGCGCTCCCCGACGAGCCGCACGTTCATGGCCGGGATCGGCCGGCCGGCCGTCGACAGCCGCCGCTGCCGCGGGTCGGCGACGGAGGTGACCGAGATCGGGCCGGCCTCGTTGGAGCCGTAGAACTGCAGCACCGCGCAGCCGGTGCGCTCCTCGAACTCGGCGGCCCGCGACGCCGGGACCCGCTCGCCGCCGGTGAACAGCACCCGCAGCGACGTCAGGTCCGTCGAGGCGAACGACGGGTCGTTGAGCAGCATGATGAACTGGGCCGTCACCGCGCACAGCACGGTCACCCGGTGCCGCTCGATGAGCCGCAGCGTCTCGGCCGCGTCGAACTCGGCGCCGAGCACCGTCGGGTAGCCGTACATCGCCGGCACGACGTGGGCGCTCCACAGGCCGAACCCGTACGGCGCCGGCAGCACGCTGGCGAACACCTCGTCCGGCCCCATCCGGCCGGCGGCGTGCGCGAGGGGGCCGAAGTACTTGCGGTTGTTCATCGTCTGCCGCACGCACTTCGGCACGCCGGTGGTGCCGGACGTGGAGTTGAGGAAGAACAGGTCGTCGGGACCGAGGCCGGGACCGGTCCACCGGTCGCCGCCCACCTCGGCGAGGTCCAGCAGCACGTGCCGCCGGGCACCGCAGCGCGCGGCGATCTCGGCGCCCGGGCGTCCGCGATGCTGCACGGCGGTCGCCAGGCCGGCCGCGCCGGTGACCTGCAGCAGGTGCGTGATCTCGGCGTCACCGGCTCGCGGGCCGATGCCGACGGTGACCAGCCCGGCCTTCTGCGCGGCGAGGTACGCGACGTGGGTGAGCGCACCGCCGGTCAGCAGCACGGCGAGCCGGTCGCCGGGCGCGAAGCCGCTGTCCAGGTAGGACCGGGCGAGGCGGGACGACAGGTCGTCGTACTGCCCCCAGGTGATCGTGCCCTCGGGCGCGTGGAACGCGACCCGGCCCGGGTCGTTGCGGGCCACCAGGTCCGCGATCGTGTCGGCGGTCCAGGCGCCGTCGGCGTAGTACCGGGCGGTCGCGTCCGCCGGGAACAGCGGCTCAGGCACCGGCACCCCCGTCGAGGCGCAGGACGGCACCGGTGGCGAACCGGGCCTCGGCCGCACCGAGGTACGCGATCGCCGCCGCCACCTCGCCGGGGTCGGCGACGGGCGGGTCCACGAGCGCTCCCCCGCGCCCGTCGAGCTTCGGATGCGGATTCGGTACCGGTTGCAGGCCCGCCTTCAGCGGCGTGTCCACGGAGCCGGGGCAGACGCAGGCGACCCGCACGCCGACCGGCGCGTACTCCACCGCCAGGGACCGGGTCAGCGCGACCACGCCGCCCTTGGCCGCCGAGTACGCGGCGCTGTACCGCCAGCCGCGCACGCCGGCGAGGGACGACACGTTGACGATCGCGCCGCCGGCGGCGACCAGGTGCGGCAGCGCGGCCCGGCTGACCAGGAACGTGCCGGTGAGGTTCACGCCGAGGATCCGGTCCCACTCGGCGAGGGTCACGTCGGTGGTGTGGGCGTACGCGGCGACCCCGGCCACGTTGGCGACCAGGTCGAGCCGCCCGCCCCAGGCCGCGACCCGCTCGACGGCCTCGGCGACGGCGGCCTCGTCGCGGACGTCGGCCCGCACCGCGAACACGCCGTCCTGGGCCCAGCCGGACACGTCGGACATGTCGAGCCCGGCGACGCGGGCGCCCTCGTCGCGCAGGCGGGCGGCGGTGGCCCGCCCGATGCCGGAGGCGGCGCCGGTGACCAGCGCGACGCGCCCGGAGTACCGCTGGAGCATCATCGGCCGCCGTCGCGCATCGAGCGGGCGTCGTGCCCGGCCAGGGCGTCGGTGCCGGTCTCGGCGTTGTGGGCGTGGGCGACGTGGTGCAGGCCGAACACCGAGTCCATCCCGGCCCGCAGGCCCATGAGGTCCTCGGCCTGGTTGACGGCCTTCTTCGTCAGCGCCAGCCCGAGCCGCGGCATCTTCGCGATCCGCTGGGCGATGTCCATCGTGTCCCGCTCGAGGTCGCCGCGCGGCACGACCCGGTTCACCATGCCCAGCTGCAGCGCCCGCCCGGCGCCGACCCGCTCGCCGAGGAACAGGAACTCCTTGGCGTAGCGGGGCCCCATGACCCACGGGTGCGCGAAGTACTCGACGCCGGGGATGCCCATCCGCACGACAGGGTCGGCGAAGAACGCGTCGTCGGCGGCGACGATGAGGTCGCAGCACCAGGCGAGCATGAGCCCGCCGGCGATGCAGGCGCCCTGGACCATGGCGATCGTCGGCTTGGGCAGCTCCCGCCAGCGCCGGCACATCCCGAGGTACACCTCGGACTCCCGGGCGAAGCGGCTCTCCGCGCCGGGCTTGCCGACGTGGTCCCACCACAGCCCGGCCCGCCGGTCGAAACTGGTGTCGATGTCGCGCCCGGGCGTGCCGATGTCGTGCCCGGCGGAGAAGTGCTCCCCGGCGCCGCCCAGCACGATCACCTTGACCTCGTCGTCGGCCGCGGCGCGGTACAGCGCGTCGTCGAGGGCGTAGGTCATGGCGGAGTTCTGGGCGTTGCGGTACTGCGGGCGGTGCATCGTGACGACCGCGACCGGCCCGTCGGTGCGGTACTGGACGACCTCTTCGGTCTGTTCGTCGGTCACTGGGTCTCCTGGAGGTGGAGGGCGGCGGCGATCCGGTCGAGGCGGGCCTTCGGCTCGCCGAGCGCCTCGATCGCCCAGGCCCGCTTCGCGTACCGGTGCAGCTCGTACTCGACGGTGTACCCGATGGCGCCGTGGCACTGGATCGCGGCCCGGCTGGCGGCGTGCGCGGCCTCGGCGGCCTGCACGACGGCCGCGTCGACGGCCGTCGACGCGTCCGCGCC
>NZ_JBEXCY010000254.1:0-15240 GCF_040605515.1 Dactylosporangium sp. NPDC005572
GTGGTCTACGACCGTGCGGGCATGCGCCGCGAGCGACGACGGGCCGCGGCCGCGCACGCCGGCCCGTCTCGCGGACGACCTCGGCGCGTTGCTGGGCTCGCTGACGGGACCGTTCGTGCTGGTCGGGCACAGTTGGGGTGGCCCGATCGTGCGCCTCCTCGCCTCCCGCAACGCCGCTCCGGTGAAGGGTCTCGTGCTAGTCGACCCCTCCGACGAGAACGAGACGGAGCGCACGGCCCTCATCTTCGGCCGGCCAGCTCAGCCGGCGACCGTACAGTACCCGTCCTCGCAGGACGCCTGATACCTGCCGATGCGCCTGCCCGTTGCCATGGGTCGGACCATCTCAGCGGCCTACGACAGTTCTCGGCCATATAGTCGGCGGGCGTCAGTGCGTGCTGATCAGCCTAGCGCTGGTCGCGCTCGCGACGGCGAGGTTCGGAACCGCAGCGCACAGTCAGTGCTGGCGACCCTGCCCAGCCAGCTGGCGTCGCCGCCACCCGCCGGCCCGGCCCGCTGAGCCCCGTCTCAGCAACCTTGGATCTGTCCGTTTTCAGACGTCACCGCCGGGCTGGATCGTGGTTGCACAGGGCTTCCCGAGAACGGCTCTCTGCTTCACTGTGACGTTCCGATGCACGCCACAGCCTTCGTCCGCCCGTCACGACGTCGGCACTTCGACCTTGCTGGCTCGCGTCACTGCCGGTCCGCGGAAGCGACTTGGCAAGGCGGCCGAATGGGCTCAATTGAACACACAAAGGCGGCAGCTCGTCTATGGGGTGTGACCATCGACCAGCGGCATGCGCGTCGGCGCGGCATCCACCCGTTACGTGAGGCCAACGACCGTGCAGCACTTCAGTTCTTGCTGTCACACGGCGCTGCGACTCCGATAGAGCTGAGCACCTCGATCGGGGTGTCACGACCCACAGCGTATGCGCTGGTTGCCCGCCTAGCGGAACGAGGTGTGCTGCGCTGCATGGGCACGCAGCGCACTCTCGGTCGTCGCGGCCCAGAATCTCTCACCTATGAGATTCCACCGTCGATGGCCTATGTGGTGGTTGTTGAAGTAACCCGTGAACGAACACGCGTCAGCATCGTCAATTTCGTGGGGACTCTCATTGCCGATATGCGGTGTCCACCGGTTACCAGCCGTCGACGTTCGCGGGTAGTGGTCGACAAGACCGTCAGGCTCGCGACAGACGCCGCTGTCGATATTCAGCGAATACGTCATGCGGTGGTGGGAGTGGAGATGGCCGAGACCACTTGTGATGTGGCGGCTCTGTGCGAAAGCATGCGTACACGTCTAGCTTGCTCAGTTGTTCTCGACAGCGTCGCGAACCTAGCCGCGGTGGCGGAGCGCGATGCGCTCGCCGCCGCGGGAGTTCGCGATTTCGCCCTGATGTGGATAGCTGACGAGGCGAAGGTAGCAATCATCGCCGATGGTCGACTGTTCCGTGGTCCGAGCGGTCGAGTCGGCTGGCGCGACTTGCTGCAGGTGCCCGCGGCCGCCGGCTCGCAAGTGTCGGCCTGCTTCGTTGATGAAATCGCTACGTACGCCGTAACTCTCGCACGCACACTAGACCTAGATCGCATAGTCCTTGCCGGCACCGTCCCTGAAGGAGCCGTGGCGGCACTAGCGCAAGGGCTGCAAGACCGAATCGCCGCCATCGGTGCGTTGGACATTCCCCCAGTCTCCGTGCAGACTACGCCCAACCCGGTTCTGGCGGGCGCATCCTGCGTTGGGCTCGCCGCCGTCCGTGAACTGGTTCTATATGACGCACTCAACAATCCAAACACTGCCGTCGAGCGTTGATGGAGCCAGGTTGACGGTGGTGACGGTGCTGTTCAGTAGGGCCGTCGAGGTCGTCTCCACGTGACTGGACTCGATGTCGGACACTGCTCCCGGCAATCCGGCGAGGCCCGCTCAGTCAGACACGCCTCGTTGACTGCGCGGGAGGGGAACACCGAGTCCGCGCACAGCACGATCTCATGCGCCGCTGCCGCTGCGTTCGTCGTGGCCGCGGACCGAGCGGCTTGAGTGGTCAGGACCGCATTGAGCCATTTTCATCGTGACCGTGCTGGTCATGGGGGGTGCTGCAGGGGTGGGGATCGGCATAGGTCGAGGCTCCCGGTAAGACAGCAGTCGACCAAGGTGCCCCGACCGGGAGCCTCGTTGCTGTCGTACCCTGCCACGATTCCGCTGTCCACTCGCACCCTGAACCACTTGGCTGGACTCATCCGGGGGTCCGTACCGAGCGTCGATGCCGATGGCGCCGACTCGACCCCGGTCAGCAAGCCCCTGCTCGCGCTTGCGCACCTACGCAACGGAGAAACCACGGCTCGCCGCCGGGTTCTCCATCGGCACCAGCACAGCGTGGCGCTACGTCCGCGAAGCCGTCGACCTGCTCGCCGCCCTGGCCGAAGACACCGCCGCAGCCAGCCGCCACGCCAGCCGGCTGGCCTACGCCATCCTCGACGGCACCCTCATCCCGATCGACCGCGGCTCGGACCAGAAGCCGTACTACTCCGGACAACACAAACGCCACGGCGTCAACGTGCAACTCCTCGCCGACCCAGCCGGCCGCTTCGTCTGGGCCTCACCAGCGCTGCCCGACGCGGTCCACGACCTGACCGCCGCTCGCACCCACGGCCTGCTCGACGTCCTCAGCCGCAACAACGTCACAACCCTTGCTGACAAGACCAGGGCGCTGGCGGCACCATCCGAACCCCGTTCAAACGCCACCACCGACGACCCCGACTCTCCCGCCGCCAGAAGAGCATCGACCGCTGCCACGCCCGAGTCCGAGGCATCGGCGAACGCGCCGTCGTCACCCTCAAGACCTGGAAGGTCTTCACCAAACTCCGCTGCTGCCCACGCCGAGCGACCGCCCTCATCCAGGCCACCCTCGTCCTCAACCACATCGAAGCCAGCCGTCAACCACGATGAAAGGCTCATTGGTCGTGGCGATGGACTCGGCGACCAGCGACGCCGCGCCGCGGACTGAGTCGGCGTTGCCGGCCCGCAGCTGAGTCGCGGCGATCACCGGTGCTGCGTGGTGATGAGCGGTTCAAACCGCACAGCTGCACCTGGTAGCCGCCGACCTTGGCGTGGCCAAAACCGGCGCCTCGCTACTGCTTGCCGTAGACCTGCTTCAGCTGCGTCGTGAACGCTATGCAGGGTGCATCTGCAGGGCCCGTGCATTGTGGACAACGGCTGCTTGCAGAGGTGATAAGTTCGTGTGACCACGGCCACTATTGCCGAACCGATGCATATGGTCGACCTCTGCCCGGTCGTGGTGACAGTTGGTGGAACTCCGCTTTCGGATATCTGCGCCGAGGTGACAGCGGCGCGGCTGTTGTCCAATTGCAGCGACTGCTCCGGCAAGCTGGGCTTCCTTCGGAGCACTCGACGGCAGGTTCAACGCCACCGCGATCGGGCGCCGTTACGTAACCTTGCCGTCGGCGGCCGGTACTCGATCCCGTCAGCGTTGATCGGTAACGACTTGCCTGTTGGCAGGCTGCACCTTCTGCGGACGGCCGTCCATTTTCCAGCAGCGGCCTCGCATGAGGCCGTCGACGCGTTTCGGGGCGACTGGACACGGATCGCCCGCCCGGCAGCGACCTCGTAGGTCGGACAAACGGGGCTCGCCAGCGACTCAATGATCGCTAGACCAAGGGCGCTACGGTTGGCGCTGTTCGGTCGACGGGTTGCAAACCTCCCCCGGATTGGCGATCATGGTTCTCGCATTCGTCATGTTCGGTGCCGAACGATCAGCTAGACGGCGAATGGATCCGCCCAGTCCGTTCACCGTCCAAATTGCGGACCGGCGGATGCGGTCATGCTGCGACTTGGAAAGGGGCCAGACTATGGCGAGGCGTGTAATCCAGCAGGTCATCGACGACATCGACGGCGGACCGGCGGACGAGAGCCTGGCATTCGGGGTGGACGGCGTGCTCTACACGATCGATCTCAGTGCTGCCAACGCCCAACAGTTGCGCGACGCCCTAGCCCCGTTTGTTGCTGCAGCGACCAAGGTCGGCCGGGCCGTGCCCATAGCAGCAGGACGTGGCCGCATCTCAGAACGGGGGATGGTGACTGCTGCGCCTGTGCGTCGTGACCGCGACCACAATCAGGCGATCCGTGAGTGGGCGCAGCGCCAGGGGATCGAGGTCTCCGATCGGGGCCGGCTCGCTCGGGACGTGGTCGATCGCTACCGTGCCGCCCATCGCGAGTAGTGTCGCGTGTCAATCCCCTGGAATCGTGGAGGACTCCGTTATACGGCTTGAGCCTCCAGCGGCCAAGCCCTTGATCGTTCGTAGTCGATCGGTGAGCGTCCGTCGCAGACGGAGTGGCGGCGTCGGTGGTTGTAGAAGTCGGTGATCCAGGTGGCGATCTTGATTCGCGCCTCGGCGCGGGTGCGGAACTGCCGGCGGTGCACGTACTCGACCTTGAGGGTGGAGAAGGTGGCCTCGGCGACGGCGTCGAAGCAGGACCCGACCCGGCCCATCGACTGGTGCACCTTCCAGCGGGCGCAGGCCCTGGCGAAGTCGGACGAGCAGTATTCGGTGCCCCTGTCGCTATTGAAGATCACGCCGGCGACATTGCCGCCACGAGTGACCGCGGCCATGTTGTTCAACGCCGCCACGACCAGATCGGCGTCGTGCCGGTCGCCCATGGCGTAGCCGAGGATGCGCCGGGAGTACAGGTCGATGACGGTGGCGAGGTAGAGCTTGCCCTCACCGGTGGCGATCTCGGTCATGTCACCACACCAGCGGCATCCGGCCCTGGCGCGGTGAACTTCCGCTTGATCAGGTCCGGGGCGGCCGGCCGCTTCCCCGCCCGGGTCAGCCCGCGCCGGCGGCGCTTGACCCGGGCGACCAGCCCGAGTTCGGCCATCAGCTGCGCGATCGTGTTGTCGGAGACCCGCCAGCCCTGCTCGCGCAGCTCAATGCCGACACGCGGGCTGCCATAGGTGCCGCCCGGATCGTCGAAAACCTTGCGCACCGCTGCCGCCAGCCGAGCCCGGCGGTCCTGCCGTGGTGTGGGCGTCCGGTCACGCCACTTGTAGAATCATGACTCCGAGACACCCAGGGCCTGACAAGCGATCGCGTACGGCACGTCATGCTCGGTCCTCTGGACAGCGATGAACGCGGCCACACTCACCGGGCTCACCGGCCCGGCGCTTCCTTGACCCACAGGACTACGGATCGCTTGAGGACTGTCACGCTCCATCGCCAGCTCGGCGTTCTCCCGCCGCAACCGCGCAAGCTCCGCCCGCTCGTCCTCCGCCAACTGCCCAGCCGCGGCCTCGCCGCGAGCCTCACGGTCCTGCTTCACCCAGATGACCAGGGTGCCGCTGTTGATCCCGAGGTCGCGCGCTACCTGCGCGATCGACTTCCCCGCCTCCCGCACGATCCGGACCGCACTCGCACGGAACTCCGGATCGAACCGCCGTCTCGTCTCAGCCATGAACCTCTATCCCTCAAGTCCTGGCCTCCACGCTACAAGGGGAACCGCATCGAGAAGGTCACCGACATCGTGAGCCTGTATCTCTACCCGCCCGGCGGCGCCGTCGTACGGACGATCGATGAGAAGACGCAGGTCCAAGCATCGGACCGCACCCAACCGTTGCCGCCCACGGAGTTCGGGGCCGCCGAACAGCGCACCCACGACTACCGGCGACATAACATCACCAACCTGTTCACCGCCTGGACGTCGCCACCGGACAGGTCATCGCCGACCGCCAGCCAACCCGTGACGGTACCCGGTTCCTGGCGTTCCTGCGCAAAGCCGCGAGACTCCACACCGGCAAGAGCTCCACGTCGTGCTGGACAACCAGTCCACCCACAGCACCCCAAGGCCCGCGCCCGACCGGCAGCAACTGATCGAACATCATCGGAACCTAACCGGCACCATCACCCGCCAGTCCATCACCCGCAGCACGTCCACCTCCGCCAACGCCCTCATCGTTCGCATCCGCGACTACGTCGCGCACCAAGACACCGACGCGAAACCCTTCACCTGCACCGCACCGCCGAGGAGATCCCCACCAAGACCGCCGAATCCAGACCAGCGTCAAGCAATTCGTCGACGACAACACGAAGGAACAGCACCGGGATCACGCGACACTCAGCGCATACTGCCGCTCGGACCGGCCACGATCGGGCCAACCCAGTCAGACAGCACTCGAGGACAGCGGCGTGTGCAGCCTGGTGCATTCTCGTCCGGCTGGCCGCGACGCGTTTGGGCCACACTACTTTGTCAGTTCGATGCTGGACGGATTCGAGAACCATGGCCGGCTCTTACCTGCCGCCTACCCCACTCTCCGATCGACTCTGTACTCAGACGGCCTAGCCGAAGCCCACACGTTGGCTCGACGACACGACGGCTCCCGCGGCGTGGCCGTCAGGCAACGAGCTCGGACAGGGTGTGCCCGGCCAGCAGGCAACCTACACTGACGACGAGTCCGTCCGCCCGCGCTTTGCTGACAACCTCCAGAGCAAATGCTGGCGTTCCTCCAAGATCAGTGAAACTGTCGTGCGCGCCAATCGAGTCGATGCCGAGGACGCGTCGCCATATCGCCGCAAGCCGCCGCTGGGCGCCGGTCTGCGGCGGAGCAAAGGCAGGTAACGCATCCAACCCCGTAGGTCGGGGCAACGGGCCATCGAGGCGGGTTACCGGCACCACCGCGGCTGGCCTCTGGCCCACGGCGGGTGCGACCTTTCCCTCGATGTGACGGTTCGAGGCGCTGCGCCCGGGCACTGTGGCCAAACGTCTTCTTACACCCAGCGTGATGGGCATTCGGACCTGCGCGGCGCCTGGGCCGACGACGAGATCATAGGCGCCGTCGTCCGCGCCGCCCAGCAGACTGATCTGGAACTCGCCGGCGAGTGCGGCTGGTCGGATGCCGTGATATACGGATGGATCCGTCCGGTCGCATCGACCGTAGAGAAGGTGGTACGCGGAGTTCGCCAGATCGCTGACGCCGGGGTTTGGCACCGAGCGGAAACCCACTCGGTGGTTGCTGTACAGAGCTGACCTCGCGGCGGCAGGCCCCTCCCACGGACGAAACGTGATCTCATCGGCTGGTCCCGTACGGCTCAGGATCGCGTCAAAGCGGAAGTTGGCAAGTTCATTTGCTGTCCGTCCAGTCTTGGGCATCGCCTGCAATCCTAGGCCGCGCTCATTGGCATAATGAGCAAACCAGAGCGGCGATAGTAGTAGTTCTCGTTCCTGGGTCAACGCTTGTCGAATGCTCTGCCGTTTGGCGAGAACTGATCCGCGCTGATCAACCGAACCTAGAAGAAGGCCATCGAGCAGGTCCGCGTTGCGCACGTCGCCGACAAAGATACTGCCCGATGGCGCCAGTACCGACAGCGCTCCGTCGAGTACTCTTTCCAGGTAGTCCTCGTCCGGAAAGTACTGCGAGACTGAATTTATAAGCACCAGGTCCACCTCGCCGCAGAACTGGGATGCGTCTACGGCTTCACCGCAACGGACAACAACATGGCTCGCCCCCTTCAATTCGGCCATGGTGCGCGCACGCTGCACAGCAGACTCGGAAATGTCGACTCCAAGATAGAAGTCGCACTCTCCGACGAGGCGCCACAAAAGCATCCCGGTACCACAACCGATTTCCAGGATGCGCCTCCTTGGCAGACGCCGGATTCGCTCTAGCGCGCCATCGAGCCACTCGGCCATCTCCTCATTGTTGAACGGCCTGCTGGACGTTCGGCTGCGCCAGCCAGCGGTGTCGAACTCAGGATCGATGGGCGGGACGCTATACATCTCTTCGAAGACATCTGCCCACAGGCCGACCATTGGAGTAGACGGGGCTAGACCCGGAGCGATCGGACCGCTATCCAACACGTATAGCACAAGAGGGGAGCCCGCCGTGTCGGTCCGGGCAACGATGCGTGAGGGAGTCATTTCCGCGCTGCAACGAGGACGTACGGCACGGATTACATCACGCTCCGCTGTTCGTTGAGGCACGAAACCAATCAGCAACCTCGCGAGGTATAGGTTGATTGAGTAGGATTTTGAGAGGTATTTGATAGCCTTGTTCGCGCATGCTAAACGCAACCTGGGCAGCAACTATCGAGTGCGCGCCGAGTAGGAATACGTTGTCGCCTGGTGCCACAGCGGCGACGCCAAGATAGGTGGCCCAGCATGCGCAGAGTGCAGCCTCTACATCGTTCGTGCACTCATCCTGCTCTCCCAACGGCGCCGGGAAGTAGGGCGCAGGTAGTGCGGCACGGTCCAACTTACCACTCTGGTTCAATGGCAGGTACGTCAATAACGTGAACGATGCTGGGACCATGTAGTCGGGCAATTGGCGTGCGAGGTGATTGCGGAATCGGCTGGCCTGGTCTTGCCATGGCATGGTTGGGGCCGCTGGGCCCGCGACAACGTAGGCTGCCAGCGTTGTGCTGCCTGTCTCTTCAGTACGAGCTGCGACGGCGCAGTCGGCAACGAACGGGTGCGTGCGAAGTTTGGCCTCAATCTCTCCCAACTCCACTCGGAACCCTCGTACCTGGATTTGGTGGTCGAGTCGTCCCAGGTATGCGATCTCGCCGCCGGTCAAGCGCCTGACAAGATCGCCGGTGCGATACCAGCGTTGTCCCGAACGCATCGGAAACCGTTGCTCGGTTAGGTCCGTCTGGTTTAGGTATCCACGCGAGACACTCGGCCCTCCGATGTGAAGGTCTCCCTCCACTCCGTCAGGCACTTGCCGGCCATTCGGATCGAGAACGTCGACTTCAATGCCGGGCAATCCGTGACCGATGAGGCTCGCACTGCCGTCTAGGTCTGCCGCTGTGACGCGTCGGTAGGTTGCATACACGGTCGTCTCAGTGGGCCCGTAGACGTTGAAGATCTGCGGAGCGATGTCTCCCCGGGCACGGAACCACGGCCGGAGCACGCCGAAGTCCAGCTTTTCCCCGGCCAGATACACGTAGCGAAGTACGAGTTCCGCGCGCGACCTGCTGAGCATATCCGCGCGAATCATTGCCTGAAAGGCGGACGGAGTCTGCGCCATCACCGTCACCCGTTCCCGCTCAAGCAGTGAGAGCATCGCCTCCGGTGTGCGACTGGTCCAGTAGGGAACGACCACGAGGCTAGCGCCGTATGCAAGTGCTCCCCAGACCTCCCACACCGAGACGTCAAAGGCGTGCGAGTGATACATCGTCCACACGTCGTGTCGACTCAGTTCGAAGATCTCATCCATCGCACGCAAGAGATGCAGGACGTGTCGATGCTCAACCATGACACCCTTTGGCACGCCGGTTGAACCCGATGTGTAGATGACGTACGCGAGCGCATCCGGTGTGACAGCCGGCAATTCAACGTTGACACATGGGTCGCCAGGACTACCCATTGACTCGAGTCGGATCGCATTGACGTTCAGCCTCAAGACTCGATCCCTAAGAGAGCCGACAGTAACCACCGTGACACAGTCGGCGTCAGCCAGGATCTCCCGGATCCGATCGTCCGGCTGAGACGGATCCAGAGGTAGGTAGGCGAGACCAGAGCGGAGGATGCCCAGCATGCCGACGACAAGCTCGCACGAGCGGTCGACCAGCAGGCCTACCGGAAGGTGGCGCGGCTCTCGCGTGGCAAGTTCACATGCGAGCCGTTCACTGATGTACGCGAGCTCACCATAGGAGATCCTTCGCACGTCATCGATGACAGCGATCTTTAGCGGATCGATCGCAGCCTGTCTCGCGAAAAGTTCGGTCAGCGTAGTCGCGTCAAAAATGACTCGGCCCCCCAATCACGCGAACTGAAGATCGACGACCGTGACGATAGCACCGTCAATATCGTCTCCGCTAGCTTTGCTACTGGATCAGCGTCGATGTTGGTTGAATCAACTATTCAGGTGGTTGACCGTTTAGGAACGCGGACGGGCCAGGCCCGCCGAGCCTCTACAACACGTCTCGACGGAGATCACAACTGGATACAGCACGACACGGCGCGGACGCTTGGGGTACCGATGGAGCGCCCACCGGATTCGCACAAGTCGACAGCTCAGCGAAACATGAAAGGATATCTCCGCTGTCTTTACAGATAAGAACGTCGCCACGAGTGGCGGCGAGGCTCTGCTGGCCTTAGGAACACCCATGTGCCACCATTGCCCGGTGGCACAGCGGAGGCTCTACTGGCCGCCCGGGGCTACCAGCCTTGCAGGCCCCAGCTTGCGGCCGCGATGGCGAGATACGGCAACTGCGGGCATGCCACTAGCGATGTCGAGTAAACACCCGCAGGGGGAGGCGTGATGCTGCAGCAGTTGGCTTACGAGGTCGTCGGAACCGGACCAGTCCTCGTATCCGTGCACGGTACGAGCAGCACACCTGCACAGACCTGGGGCCCGGCCTTGGGCCAACTGGCAAAGTCGCACACCCTCGTGCTGCCTTACCTTCCTGGATCCGGATCCAGCCCGCTGCCCCAGGGCCCAATCCATCCCGTCGTCCTCGCCGAGCAGATTGCAGATGTGGTGTCGCGAGCCGGCTATACACGCTTTGCTATTGCCGGCGCATCAACGGGAGCTCCGATTGCTATCAAGGTGGCTTCACTCTTTCCCGATCGGGTATCGCATCTGATTTCCGTATGCGGCTACTCAAGCGCACGGCCCAGTCTGCGCCTGCGACTGGAACTCTGGGCTTCACTCCTCGACGCCGGACCTCAGGCAGTAGGAAGGCTGCTCCTCACCCTTGGAATGAATGATCGAGTTGCCGCGATGATGCCGCCAGAAATGCTGGACGAAATGGTTCTGGCAATTGGCTCAAACCTGCAGCCCGGAACGCCGGACCAACTCGCCTTCGCTCAGACTGTAGACGTCGAGGCGGAGCTCGACTCCATCACGACCCCAACCTTGGTGATTACTGGACTGCGAGACAACTTCATCGATCCCGCACACTCGGCGCACATCGCTGGTCGAATTCCCGGAGCAGAGCTGCTCCAGTTCGACGGAGGCCATGGGGTCACATCAGACTGCACCAACGCCGTAGTAGAGGCAATCAACAACTTCATCGGGCCATCTCGTCCGGTGAAGGAGTCGAAGCTCGCGGACAGCTAGTTGATCTTCAGTCCCGTCGGCGGGGCGTGCGGTTGGCCAGTTCGGCGATCGAGCGTTCCACGAGGTTGAGCCGCGACGAGTAGGTCGGAGTGACGTGCAGGTGGAAGCGGGACTGCTCGAGCAGCCATTACTGGAGGCTGGGGGTCTTGTGAGTGGTGTAGCTGTTCAGGACCAGGTGCAGGTCCGGCTCGGGCGGGGTTGCTTGGTCAATGGCGCGCAGGAAAACGCAGGAATTCCTGGTGGCGGCCCCTGCGCTCGTGGTGCCGTCCGCGCCTGGGGCCATGTGCCGAACGATCTGACGGCCAGTCGGGAGCGGCCGAGACTCACGACGACCCCTCGGCGCAGCCGTCCAGTGGCGACAAATGTCGGTAGGCACGGCGCGGCCGCACCTCGCGTATGGAGTCGAGTTGCTGATCACAGGTGACAATACCGAAGGACCTCCGGCAGTCGGGCTAGTTGCTTCGACCTGAAGAAGTAGATTGATGGTTGTCGGCGTGTCCGGCTTCGCTGGACACGCGTCGGCCAGCACGATCGGCAGTGACAGGAAGTCGTTGCTGCGCAAGGGATTGCGGTCATGCTGCGGACGCGGAACGTGCAGCCGTCGTTGTGGGAGTCGGTGCTGCCCGAGGTGTGTCTGCGGCTGCCGGTGGAGCTGGAACGGGTCGATGCGTGGCTGGACGATGAGCGGTTCTTCGTCCCGTTCGTGCCGTTCTTCTCGGCCCGGATGGGCCGGCCGAGCGTGCCGATGGAGACGTATCTGCGGTTGATGTTCCTCAAGCACCGCTACCAGCTTGGTTACGAGTCGCTGTGTGCTGAGGTGTCGGACTCGATCTCGTGGCGGCGGTTCTGCCGGATCGACATCGACGGCCGCATGCCGCACCCGACGACGCTGATGAAGATCACGACCCGGTGCGGGGAACAGGCGGTGGCCGAACTCAACGAGGAACTCCTCGCCACAGCGGTCGCGGCCAGGGTGGTGAAGACGGGAAAAGTTCGCGCCGACACCACCGTGGTGTCGGCGAACGTCCAGTACCCGACCGACTCCGGGCTCCTCGCGAGGGCAGTGGTGAAGATCGGCCGGCTGGTGGCGCGGATCAAGACCGTGGGCGCGGCACCCCGCACGAGGTTCCGCGATCGTAGTCGCGCCGCCGCCCGGCGGGTCCGCGCGATCGCCCTGAGCCTGCACCTGCGCGGCGCGGCAGCCCGCGAGGAGGCCCACCGGACCGTCGCACGGATCACCGGCGAGCTGGCCGGTCTGCTCGACCAGACCGCCGCTGAAGCCGCCACGGTGCTGCGCAACGCCCGCCGGTCCCTGCCACGCACCGCCGGTCGGGCCCGGGGCCGGCTGCACCGGGCCGTCAACGAGCTCGACACACTCCTCGCGCGGGCCGCCTAAGTGCTCACGCAGACCCGCACCCGGCTCGACGGCGGCAAACCAGACTCGGCCACCCGCCTGGTCAGCCTCCATGACCCGCAGGCCAGACCGATCCGCAAAGGCCGCATCGACCGGCCAGTCGAGTTCGGCTACAAAGCCCAAGTCATCGACAACACCGACGGCATCGTCCTCGACCACACCGACCACACCGTCGAGATCGGCAACCCGGCCGACGCCCCGCAACTGGAACCAGCGATCCGCCGCATCCACCAACGCACCGGCCGCATCCCCCGAGCCGTCACCGCCGACCGCGGCTACGGCGAAGCCGCCATCGAGACACGGCTACACGACCTGGGCGTCCACACCGTCGCGATCCCCCGCAAGGGCACCACCAGCGCCACCCGCCGCCAACACGAACAACGACCGGCATTCCGGAAACTCGTCAAATGGCGCACCGGCTGCGAAGGCCGCATCAGCCACCTCAAACACCGCTACGGCTGGAACCGCACCCGAATGACCACCCTGACCGGCGCCCGAACCTGGTGCGGACACGGCATCTCCACCCACAACCCCACCAACATCACCCGCCTGGCAGCAACCCAGCCGGCATAACCCACCCCCGCACACCCCCGACCGCGGCTGCCCACGGACCCAACCCTGGGCAGCCACACTCACATCTACTTTTTTTCAGATCGAAGTAGTTACTAACTCACCGACACTGCGCCGCCAACTCGGGCAGGGGCGCCCTCCCGGGCCGCGGCGATCCTCGTGAGTTGCGCTCTCCATGATCCGGACTGCTGATTCCAACCTCCTCCCCCGTCCAGCCTTTACGACCTGCTCGCTGGGCGCTGTCCACGTCTCGAGGACCCAGTTCCGCCACGAGGGCGGGCCTGCTTTGGTGGCCAACCTCATTCACCAAATGCGGATGGCCAGCGCGAGCCGTCACGCTTGGCCCAGCGGTCTTCTGGGGCCGCATGCCGACGTCGAGTCGCGACGCTCTTGAAGCTAATCAACTGGGTAGTTGACACCGAGCACGACACTAGGTAAGTTCTAACTAACCAGTCAGATGAGTCGGCTCAGGCGGCGACAGGCGCGGCAGGGGAGTGAGCAGATGGATCAGAGCAGCCCGTCGGCGCGGTGCGGCGAGGTTCAGACTCCGACCGTCAGGCGCCCACGGATTGGTGGCGGCAGCGAGCCCGACATCACCTGGCGGACCGGGGCACTTGCCGCACTCGGACAACGGGCAGGGCTGACGTCGCACTTCGGCTGGGGCAACATCCGGGAGTTACTGCACCGCAGGTCAACGACGGAATGGTCAAGAAGGAGCGCGCCGGCGACGTGGCTACCGCCCCATCGCCAGCCTGCGCCGGAATGTCGGCCGTCCCTGTCGAGATCGTCGCAGCGCACAGTTCAACCGAGGGCACGGGCTCGAGGCAAGCGGACTGCGGGTGGTCCGAATCACCCGCAGATCCGGTTCAGAGGAACTGATCCGCTGAAAACACTCGATCTCAAGATCCGTCCCCAAGCCGTCGAGATGGGCGTCCACGATGGCGGCGCTACCGCACCCGCCGTGGCCATTGCGCTGGGTCCTCAACACACGCACCGCAACGAAGCCGCTAGAGGTCAACGGTCCGGTATCCGCGATCGCCGCTGAGTCCAGCGATGCGCCGTTCTGTCCGTGCCACCCGCTTGCACCGCAACCGCGAACCCCATCATTCACGAACAGGAGTTGACCCATGAAGACCAGGACATCCGACGGCCGTAAGCCAATGACCCATTGGACACCGGACGACATTGCCGACCTGTCCGGTCGCACGGCTTTGATCACCGGTGGTAACAGTGGAATCGGCCTGGAGACAGCTCGTGTGCTCGCTCGCCGCGGGGCTACGGTCATCCTGGCCGGTAGGGACCAGGCCAAGCTCGTGCTGGCGGCGGCTGAGCTACGCGCGGCCCAGCCGGGTTCGGCGATCGAGACTGCCGTTCTGGATCTGGGATCCCTGGCATCGATCGCCAACGCCACCTCGCGCCTGGCGGAGTCGACGACTATCGACCTCCTGTTCAACAACGCCGGGGTCATGAACATCCCCGAGCGGCGGACCACCACGGACGGGTTCGAACTGACCTTCGGCACGAACCACTTGGGACACTTTGCGCTCACTGCGGGGCTGCTGCCCGCGCTGCGACGCTCGCCCGCCGCGCGGATCATCACGGTCAGCGCAGTAGCAGCGAACTGGCGCATCGGCCAACTGGACGATCTGATGAGCGAGCACCGCTACGGCGCAATGCGCTCGTACGCCAAGTCGAAGCGTGCCAACGTGGTGTTTACCCAGGAACTCGCTCGCCGGTTCGCCAGCACAAGCACGAGCACGAGAGCGATTGTGGTGCACCCCGGCGCAGCATTGACCAACCTTCAGAGGAACAACACGAGCCTACTGACTCGCATTGTTATCGCGCTGACCCGCAACATTGCAATGGGTTCGGCCGAAGGAGCCGCCTGGCCTTCACTCTATGCGGCCACGAGCCCTGACGTTGTCAGCGGCGGCTTCTACGGGCCAGCAGGCCGCGACCAGACGTCCGGCACCCCGAAACGATTGACGCTGCCTCACAACGCCGACGACCCCGCTGAGGGCGCGCGCTTGTGGAACCAAAGCGAGCGCCTGACCGGTATCCGTTTCGAGCTCTAGGGTGCAACGACCCACCACCAGCCGAACCTAGATGTAGACAGGACTATTGATGATGACGGATGTGTTGAAGCCGTTTGCTGGGAAGGTTGCCCTGGTGACCGGGGCTGGTACC
>NZ_JBEXCY010000255.1:0-2984 GCF_040605515.1 Dactylosporangium sp. NPDC005572
GAGGTGCCGACGTTGATGGCCGGGCGGACGCCCTGGTTGAACAGGTCGGACTCGACGCGACCGGCGAGGCCAACCGGCGGATCCGCCCCGGCCACCGCCGGGGCGGCGGCTCTTCCGTCCGGGCATCGTAGAGTGGATCATGGGCCGGTGAAGATCTCCTGGAGAGTCGCCGACAACCCGGTCCCGACGCCCGGCCGATCCGTCGTCGACGGTTCGATGCCGGCGGAGCGGGTCGAGCTGACCGCGCACGCGGTCGCCGACGCCCGACGGGTCAACCGGCTGACCCTCCCGCTCGGCCGGGCCGACGCGGCCCGCTTCCGCCGCTTCGCCCGTCTCGTCCTGCTCCAGCGGCTGGCGAACTTCGCGGTGCTGGCACTCTGGCTGGCGATGATCCTCGCGACGCTCGCCCTGCAGGTGCTGGCGTTCGAGACCGGCGTCGCGATCTTCCTCGTCGCGGCCCTGGCCAACGCGGCATTCGCCCTGTTCACGGTGGTGCTGCGCCCCCGGCAGTACCCGGTCCGCACCGGCGACCTCCTCCGCTCACCGCGCCTGACGGTCCGCGGCGTCCACCCGGACACGGCAGCCGAGTGGCACGCGATCGCCGGCCCCACGATCCGCGTCGAACTCCCGCGGTACGGTGTGAAGCCGTGACCAGGGATGAGCTCCTCGCGCACTGTCTGGCCAAGCCCGGGGCCTGGCAGGACCAGCCGTGGGAGGGGGACGTCGTCGTCAAGGTCGGGGCGAAGATCTTCGCGTTCATCGGGGGTCCCGGGTCCACCACCGTCGGGGTCAAGTGCGCGCCCAGCCGGGAGGCCGCCGACGAGTGGCTGCACCGGTACCCCGACGACGCGGCCGTGATGCCCTACATCGGGCGGTCCGGGTGGAACACGCTGCGGTACGGCGGGGCCATCCCGGACGATGAGATCGTCGAAGCGGTCGACGAGTCGTACCGGTGGGTCGTCTCGAAGCTGCCGAAACGGGATCGCCCGGCGTAACCGCCGCCGTGCACCAATCCGGGCGGGAACCCGCACCGAAGCACTGACATGGGTGACACGATCGCCGGGCGGTACCGGCTTTCGCACGTGATCGGATCCGGCGGGATGAGCCGGGTGTGGGCGGCGACCGACGAACTGCTCGACCGGCCGGTGGCCGTCAAGGAGATCCTGCCGGTGCCGGGGCTCACCGAGGACCTGTGGGCGCGGACCCTCCAGGAGGGGCGGGCCGCGGCCCGGCTCGCGCACCCGAATGTCGTGCGCGTCTACGACGTCCTGTTCGGCGACGGCCGGCCGTGGATCGTCATGGAGTACCTCACGTGCCGCTCGCTGGAGGCCGTCGTCCGCGAGCGGGGCCCGCTGGACCCGGCCGAGGCGGCCCGCGTCGCCCTGGCGGTGCTCGACGGCCTGTCGGCGGCGCACCGCGCGGGCGTGCTGCACCGCGACGTCAAGCCGGCCAACGTCCTCATCACCGCCGACGACCGCGTCCTGCTCGGCGACTTCGGCATCGCGGTGTTCGACGCCCTCCCCCTGTCCGCGGGCCCGGTGGTGGCGTCGCCGGCGTACGTCGCCCCGGAGCGCGTCCGAGACGGCCTGTCGACCGCGCACGGCGACCTGTGGTCGTTCGGCGCGACCCTGTACTACACCGTCGAGGGCCGCCCGCCGTTCTCCCGCCCGACGACGACGTCCCTGCTCGGCGCGCTGACGTCGTCGCCGGTCGACCCGCTCCTCCGGGCCGGCCCGCTGGCACCCGTGGTCGAGGGCCTGCTGCGCCGCGACCCGGGCGAGCGCCTGACCGCCACCCGCGCCCGCCTGCTCCTCGACGCGGTCGTGTCTGCCGATCCGGCGTCGCCGGTCTCCGCCGCGGCCCAGGTCCCCCCTCCCGACTCGACGCCGGCCTCGTTCGTGGGCCGCCCGGCCCTGGTCCGCGGCCGGTCGCCGCTGCGGCGCCTCGGCTTCGCGGTCGGCCGGCTCGGCGCCTCGTCGCAGCGAGCGAGGGAGCCGCGGCCCCCGGCCGCCGCTGTCGGCGGGCCGCGGGACCAGATCGCCACCACCGACGCCCCGCTGCCACAGGCCGGCGGGCCGCAGACCCCGGCCGCCGTTGGCACCGCCACGCCGCCGCAGCGGGCCGGAGGGCCGCAGACCCCGGCCGCTGCCCTCGGCGGGCCGCGGGATCAGATTGCCGCCACCGATGCCCCGCCGCCACCGCGGGCCAACGCGGCACAGACCCTGGCCGCCGCCACACCACCGCCGGCCAGCGCGGCGCGGACCCCGGTTGCCGTCGGCGGAGGCTCGCCGCTGCGGCGGGTCGGCGGGCCGCGGGCACTGGTCGCTGCCGGGGTGGCCGCGCTGCTCGCCGGTGCCGGGGCGGCGGTCGTGCTGTCGCTGCCGTCCCGGTCGTCGTCGTCCTCCCCCTCCTCGGCCGCGGCGCCCGTGGGTTGCGCGGACCCGGCCTCGCCGCCGTCGTTGCCCGCCGCCGGCGCCACCTCGATCGTCGGCGGGCCGGAGCCGGACGGCTCGATCATGCACACGGACCCGTCCGGGTTCCGGCTGGCGTTGCCGTCCGACTGGCTCCGCAGCACCGACGCGGCATCCGTCTGCTTCGTGGACCCCGCCGGCGGCGTCCGGCTCACCGTCACCGCCGCGGCGGCGGGCGGCGATCGGGAGTTCAGCTACGACGCGGCCGGCCGCCGCTGGCACACGGCCCAGCTCCGGCTGCCGACCGGCCACCTGCTCTCGTGGACGGCGAGCGAGTCCGACTTCGCGGCCACGCAGCCCCGCTTCGACACGATCGCCGGCAGCTTCGTCGCGCTGTGAGGCGCAGCGGATCGCCCGGCACGCGGACGGGTCGGCGTGGAGGCACCACGGCGACCACGCAACGGCGCCGGGCCAGGGCGGGACGGCGTGCCGGGAACACCAACCAACGCGGGCCAGGACGGGACCGTGCGCTGGGAAACCACGCAACCAACCCGGGCCAGCGGGGCGATGCGC
>NZ_JBEXCY010000255.1:3079-15192 GCF_040605515.1 Dactylosporangium sp. NPDC005572
TGCGCAGGAATCCGCGCCACCAACGCGGGCCAGGACGGGACCGTGCGCTGGGAAACCACGCAACCAACCCGGGCCAGCGGGGCGATGCGCAGGAATCCGCGCCACCAACGCGGGCCAGGACGGGACCGTGCGCTGGGAAACCGTGCAACCAACGCGGGTCAGGACGGGCGGCGGGAGCCCGTCGCGCCGTCCGCCAGCTCGCGGAGGATGTCCAGGTGGCCGGCGTGGCGGGCGGTCTCCTCGACCATGTGGACCAGGACCCAGCGCAGGTTGACCTCGACGCCCCGCCAGGAGCGGCCTAACTGGTCCAGGTCCAGCTCCGCGATGGTCCTGTCGGCGGCGGCGCAGGTGCGGGCGTAATAGGCCAGGATGTCCTCCGTGCGCTCGCCCGGAGCGGCGCGCATGTCGGCGTCCGGGTCGGCCTCGTCGAACGGCAGGGTCTCGCCCGGGCGGCCGAACGCGTCGCAGAACCACAGCGACTCCACCGACGCCAGGTGCTTCACCAGGCCGATCAGGTTGGTGCCCGACGGGGTCATCGGGCGGCGCAGCGCCTCGTCGTCGACGCCCTCGACCTTCCAGCGCACCGCGTCGCGGTGCCGGCGCAGGCTGTCGTGCAGCACGTCCTTCTCGTTGCCGGTCAACGGCTTCACTTCCACCACGCCCCGGACCCTACGCCCGGGGTACGACAAAAAACCCGGCGCCCGGCGGGGCTCCCACAAGCGGCCCGCCGGGCGCCGGTTCGGTGCAACCGGAAGGTCAGGGCGCCGCCGCTCGGGCGGCCTCCGCGGTGTCGGCGGCCAGGGCCGCCTTGGCGATCGTGCGGCACTCGTCGAGGGTGTGCGCCGCCAGGGCCTCCCGCACGGCCGGGATGCTTCTCGGGGCCATGGACAGGCTGCTGATGCCCAAGCCTGCCAGTACCAGCGCGAAGGCCGGATCCGCCGCGGACTCCCCGCACACGCCGACCGGCTTGCCGGCCTCCGCGCCCGCCGACGCGCAGGCCGCGATGAGCGCGATCAGTGCCGGCTGCCAGTGGTCCAGCAGTTCGGCCAGGTCGCCGCACATCCGGTCGGCGGCGAAGGTGTACTGGCTGAGGTCGTTGGTCCCCAGGCTGAGGAAGTCCACGCCGCGCAGGATCGACGGCGCGCGCAGTGCCGCGGCCGGGACCTCGATCATCACGCCCGCCGTCGGCAGGCCGGCCGAGCGGCACGCCGCCGCGAACGACGACGCCTCCGCGGCGGTGGCGACCATCGGGGCCATCACCCACACCTCGGCCGTCGTCGCGGCGGCCGCCGTGGCGATCGCGGTCAGCTGGGTCGTCAGCACGTCCGGGTTGCGGCGGGCCACCCGCAGGCCGCGCACGCCCAGCGCCGGGTTCGGCTCCTCGGCCATCCGCAGGAACGGCAGCGGCTTGTCGGCGCCCGCGTCCAGCGTCCGCACGACGACCTTGCGGCCCGGGAGCGCGGCGAACACGTCGCGGTACGCCGCGACCTGCTCGTCGAGCGACGGCGGGTCGGTGCGGTCGAGGTACAGCAGCTCGGTCCGGAACAGGCCCACGCCCTCGACGTCGGTGGTGAGGTCGCGGGCCGAGCCGATGTTGGCCAGCAGCGCCACCGGGTGGCCGTCGGCGGTGCGGCCGGGGCCGGTGGACGACGCCGCGCGGGCGCGCCGGGCCTGCTCCCCCGCATTGACAGCGGTCGCTTCCGAAGCAGAGACACCGACAGATACCAGGCCGGCGGCGCCGTCGAGGGAGACGAGCGTGCCGTCCGAGACCGACAGGATGCCCGCGCAGCGGACCACCGCCGGGATGCCCAGCGTGCGGGCCAGGATCGCGGTGTGGCTGGTCGGGCCGCCCTCCGCCGTCACCAGGCCGAGCACCTGCGCGGGGTCGAGGCCGGCGGTGTCGGCCGGGGCCAGGTCGCGCGCGATGAGCACATAGGGGTGGCCGGGGTCGGGCAGGCCCGGCATCGGCAGGCCCAGGCAGGCCGCCACGAGGCGGTCGCGCAGGTCGTCGAGGTCGCTGACCCGCTCGGCGAGGTAGCCGCCGGCGGCCTCGAACGCGGCCCGGTGCACGGCGAGGGCCTCGGCGACGGCGTGCGGGGCGTCGGTGCCGCCGTCGATCAGGTCGTTGACGGCGTCCATCAGCGTCTCGTCCTCGACCATCAGGACCTGCGCACGCAGTACGTCGGCCGCCGTGGGATCCTGGGCGGCGTCCGCGCGGCGGTTGAGGTCGCCGCTGACCGAAGCCACCGCGGCGACGAACCGGTCACGCTCCGACGAGACGTCAGAGAATGCCGGAGCAGGCAGCGCCGGCGGCGGGGCCAGCCGGTGGACCGGCCCCGCCGCGGCGCCCGGACTGACGCCGATCCCCTTCACGTCCGGCGTCATTCCGCGTCCAGGTCCCGGGCGAGCAGCGCCGCGAGGTTGTCCAGCGCGGCCTGCGCGCCGTCGCCGTCGGCCTCGAGGGTGACCTCGGTGCCCTGCTTGGCGCCGAGCGAGAGCACGCCGAGGATGCTCTTGGCCGGCACCGGCTTCTTCTCGCCGGTGCGGATCGTGACCGGCACCGGCAGCTTCGACGCCGCCTCGACGAACAGCTTCGCTGGGCGGGCGTGCAGCCCGCTGGCGGATCCGACGGCGACTGTCCTGGTCGGCAACGTGACCTCCCTACGGTTCGATGGTCACCTTGATCGCTTCACCGCGGGCCACGATGCCGAAGGCGTCGAGAGCGCGGTCGAGCGGCAGGCGGTGGGTGATGAGGTCGGCGACCGGGACGGAGCCGTCGGCGATGAGGCGCAGCGCCTCCTTGTTGTGCTGCGGGCTGGAGCCGTTGGCGCCGACGATCGTGAGCTCGCGGTAGTGCACGAGGTTCGAGTCGAGCGCGATGACCGGGTTGTCCTTCGGCAGGCCGCCGAAGAAGCTGATCCGGCCCTGCCGGGCGGTCATCTGCACGGCCTGCTCCTGGGCGGCGCCGGCCGCGGCGGCGGTGATGACCACGTCGGCGCCGCGGCCCTCGGTGAGCTTGAGGACGGCGTCGACGACGTCGGTCTCGGCGCCGCAGACCGCCGCGTCGGGGCGGACCAGGCCGGCGGCCAGGTCGAGCCGTTCGCGGTTGAGGTCGACCAGGAACACGCGGGCGGCGCCGCGGGCCCGGGCCAGCCGCACGTGCAGGCAGCCGATCGGGCCGGAGCCCATGACCACCACGTCGTCGCCGGCGCCGACCCCGGCGAGCTCCTGGCCGTTGAGCACGCAGGCGAGCGGCTCGGCGACCGACGCCTCGGCGAAGCTGAGCCCGTCGGGGATGCGGTTGAGGCCGTCGACGGCGAGCACGTTCGGCGGCACGATCATGTACTCGGCGAAGCCGCCGTCGAAGTGGTACCCCATCGACACCTGGTTGGGGCAGACCGTCATCCGCCCGCGCCGGCACTCGCCGCAGGTGCCGCACGGGATCGCGGCGATGACCTGCACGCGGTCGCCGGGCTGCCAGCCGGTGACGTCCTCGCCGACCGCCACGACCTCACCGGCGATCTCGTGTCCCATCACGCGGGGCGGCACGATGTGGTGGTGCCCGAAGCGGAAGATCTTCACGTCGGTACCGCACGTCGAGCACGCCCGGACCCGGATCTTCACGTCGCCGGGCCCCGGCGCGGGCTCCGGCGCGTCCTCGATGCGGACGTCGCCGGGAGCGTGGAATCGCACGACTTTCACTGTGTGTCCTCTGTCAGAATCTCGATGACTTCGTCGACCGACCCGGAAGCGCGCAGCCGGGCGGCCGCGTCGGGGTCCATCAGGACGGTCGCCAGCTGGGCCAGGATCTCGACGTGACCGTCGCCGGCCGCCGCGATCGCGACGCAGACCCGCACGTCGTTGCCGTCCCAGTCGACGCCGTCGGGGAAGGACAGCACCGCGAGGGCGTCGCGCTTCACCGACTCCTTGCTGTTCAGCGTGCCGTGCGGGATCGCCACGCCCTCCCCGATGTACGTGGAGATGCTCTGCTCGCGGGCGAGCATCGCGTCCACGTACACCGGGTCGACCGCACCGATCTCGACCAGCACGTCCCCGCACCGGCGGATCGCGTCGTCCCGCGATCCGGCCCGCTCGCCGAGCCGGATCGCGTCGCGGCCGAGCAGGTCAGCCACTCAGCTCACCACCACGCTGCACGGCGTTGACGACCTTGGTGACCGCCGGATCGCCGATGAACACCTGGATCGCCACGATGACCTTGTCGGGGGCACTGACCCGGGCCCGTGCCGCCAGGCCCTTGTGGCAGATGACCACGTCGGCGTCGGCCGGGATCTGGTTGACCGGGGTGTGCTCGACGATCACCGCGTTCTTGGACAGCTGCCGCTTGAGCGTGCTGGCGAGCATCACGCTGCTGCCCATGCCGGCGTCGCACGCGACGACGACCTTCTTGATCTCGGCGCCGTTGATGGTGGGCATCGTGGGTCACGCCTCCTGTCGGGTCAGCTTTGCGTTGACGTTGGCCTGCTCGTCGGGGTTGACGACGGTCTGCTCGTCGGGGCCGATCGCGTCGTCCTCGGCCGGCTCGCCACGGCCGAACCCGAGCAGGACCGAGGCGACCGCGAAGGTGACCGCGGCAGCGATGAGGATGCCGAGGATAACGCCGAAGTAGCCGCCCTTGGGGGTGACCGCCATGTAGGCGAAGATGCTGCCCGGGGACGGGGTGGCGACCAGGCCGGCGCCGGTGACCATGAACGTGCCGACACCGGCGGCGCCGCCCGCGATCATGGCGAGGATCAGCTTCGGCTTCATCAGCACGTACGGGAAGTAGATCTCGTGGATGCCGCCGAGGAACTGCACGATGATCGCGGCCGGGACGCTGGGGCGCAGCGCGCGCGGGCCGAAGAGGAAGAACGCGAGCAGCAGGCCGAGGCCGGGCCCGGGGTTCGACTCGATCATGAACAGGATGGACTTGCCCTTGTCGGCGGCCTCGGCGACGCCGAGCGGGCCGAACACGCCGTGGTTGATGGCGTTGTTCAGGAACAGTACCTTGGCCGGCTCGACGACGACCGACGTCAGCGGGAGCAGGTCGTGGCTCACGAGCCAGTCGGCGCCGTTGCCGGCCTGCTTGGTGAGCCACTGCACGACCGGGCCGATGCCGTACATGCCGCCGATCGCCATCGCGCCGCCGATGATGCCGGCGCTGAAGTTGTCGACGAGCATCTCGAAGCCGGGGCGGATGCGGTTCTCGACCAGGCCGTCCCACAGCTTCAGCACATAGGCGGTGAGCGGGCCGATGATCATCGCGCCGAGGAACATCGGCACGTCGGCGCCGACGACGATGCCCATCGTCGCGACCGCGCCGACCACCGCGCCGCGCTGGCCGTGCACGAGCCGGCCGCCGGTGTAGCCGATGAGGACGGGCAGCAGCACCGAGATCATCGGGCCGACGACCTCGGCGATCTTCGCGTTGGGCAGCCAGCCGGTGGGGATGAACAGGGCCGTGATGAGGCCCCACGCGATGAACGCGCCGATGTTCGGCATGACCATCGCGGCGAGGTGGCCGCCGACGCGTTGCACGGAGGCCCGGAATCCGGTTCCGGTCACCGCTGGGGTGTAGGTCGACACGGGTGTCTCCTTCAGGAGGAAGGTCCGGAGCTGAGCAGGGGGCGGAGCTCGTCCGGGTGGGGGTGGATGGTGACGTTGTGGCGGATCAGGTCGGCGGGGCCGGGCATCCGGCTGCCGGGCAGGCTCACCGCGGCGGCGCCCCAGGCCAGGCCCTCGGCGAGGGCGGCCGAACCCTTGGCGCCCGCGGCGAGGAACCCGGCGAGGAGTGCGTCGCCCGCGCCGACCGTGCTGCGGGGACGGGCCACCGGGCAGCTGCCGGTGACGACGCCGTCGGCGTCGACCAGCACCGCACCGTCGGCGCCGAGGCTGGCCACGACGGTGCCGGCGCCCCAGGCCCGCAGCTGCTGGGCGGCGGCGACCACGTCGCCGAGGTCGGCGAGCGGCGTGCCGACCACCTCCGCCAGCTCGTCGCGGTTGGGCTTGAGCAGCGTCGCCCCGGCCTGGGCGGCCTCGCGCAGGGCGGGGCCGCTGGTGTCGACGGCGACCCGGATCCCGGCGTTGCGCAGCCGGCGGCACAGCTGGGCGTAGGCGTCCGCCGGCAGCCCGGGCGGGACGCTGCCGCACAGCACGACCCAGTCGGCGCTACCGGCCCGGGTGAGCACGCGGTCGGTCACCTCGTCGAACTCGGCGTCGAACATCGCCGGGCCGGGCTCGTTGACCTTGGTGACCGTGCCGTCGGGCTCGGCCAGCGTGATGTTCGACCGGGTCCGGCCCGAGATCGGCACGGCGAGGACCTCCACGCCCTCGGCCTTGAGCAGCCGGACGAGCTGGCTGCCCTCGTCGCCGCCGCACGGCAGCACGGCCACCGACGGCACGCCGTTGGCCAGCAGCGCACGGGACACGTTGACGCCCTTGCCGCCCGGGTCGAGGTGAGCCGCCGTGGCCCGGATGACCTCGCCGCGGGTCAGCGCGCCGATCTCGACGGCTCGGTCGAGGCTCGGGTTGAGCGTGACGGTGACGATCATGCCCGGACGACCCGCACGCCGGCCGCCTCCAGGTCGCCGACCAGGTCGGCGTCGGCGCGGCTGTCGGTGACGATCAGGTCCAGGTCGGCGAGCTCGCCGAACCGGGCCAGGTAGTCGTTGCCGAGCTTGGTGTGGTCCGCCAGCAGCACGGTGCGGCGCGCGGCGCGGATCATCGCCCGCTTGACCGCCGCCTCGGCCGGGTCGGGCGTGGTCAGCCCGCGCTCGACCGAGATGCCGTTGGTACCGACGAACGCCACGTCGACGTAGAGGTCGGCCAGGGGCCGCAGCGACCAGTCGTCGACGGTGGCGAGGGTCTTGCCGCGCACCCGGCCGCCCAGGAGCAGGACGTTGAGGTTGGCGCGGGTGCCGAGGGTGGTGGCGATGACCGGGGAGTTGACCACGACGGTCAGCTCCCGGTCGGAGGGCAGGAGCTGGGCCAGGCGGGCCGTGGTGGTGCCGGCGTCGAGGATGATCGCGCCTTCTTCCGGTACCTCACTGAGGGCCAGCTTGGCGATGCGCTCCTTCTCCTCGATGAGCACGGCGTCGCGGGTCGCGAGGGCGGGCTCGAACCCGATCCGCTCGACCGGGATCGCCCCGCCGTGCACGCGCCGCAGCACGCCGGCCCGCTCCAGCATCGTCAGGTCGCGGCGGATCGTCTCCGTCGTGACGTTGAGCTCGTCGGCCAGGCCCGCCACCTCGACCCGGCCCTTGGCCCGGGCGATGCGGAGGATCTCCTGCTGCCGCTCTTCGGCGTACATGGTGTTGTTTCACCGCCGTTTCATTTTGCTTGTGCTTTGTTTACGCCCGTTTGTGTGGGGAGTCAAGAGTTCAACCACAGAAACCCACACGGGCCAGCCGACGAACCAAACGGCCACGATCAGGCTGAGCCCGCCCTGCATGTTGCGCAGCGCCGCGGTCCGCTCCGCGTCGCCGACCAGCCAGATCCCGGCCTGGAGCAGCGCGACCGCAACCGCCCAGGCCAGCACGGCCTTGCCCCATTCACGCCACTCGTACCGCACCCGCTCCCGCCCGCGCTTCGGCACCTTGTGCGGCGGCGGGCCGCCGGCGAACCGGTGGGCGAAGCGCACGTCGGCCCAGCGGACCATGGAGTGCCCGAACGCGACGGAGAAGCCCAGGTAGGCGGCGGCGAGCGCGTGCGCCTGGCCGGCGGTGCCGCCGCCGCGCAGGTCGACGGCGCTGACGACGAGCAGGACGACGTCGACGAGCGGCGTGGCGAGGAGGAGGGCGGCGCCCGTTCGCTTGGCTTTGAGTGGGTATCGCGCGATCAGGCCGGCGGCCAGCAACACCCAGAAGGCGATCTCACATCCGACGATGAATCCCAGCAGCATGGCTTCAGCGTCGGCGGCGCTCGCGGGGTCGGCCTCGGCGGCGATGACGAACCCGGTGTACATCCTTCGTCGCATACCGCCCGTTCGCCCGGGATGGTGGAATCGGAGCCATGAAGGGGCGCACGCTGGACCTGGTGCTCGCCGGCAGCTGTTTCGCGGCCGGCACGCTCATGTTCGCCATCGGGCAGTACCAGGCCCGGTTCCCGGCGCTGCCCCACTCGGTCCTGCTGCTGCCGCTCGCCGTGTGCTGCGCCGCGGTGCTGCTGCGCCGCGTCTCGCCGGTCGCCTCGGTGCTGGTCGGCGCGGCCGCGGTGGCCGCCGACCTGTGGATCGGCCCGTCGCTCGCCACCGCGCTGGTGTTCACGCAGGTGCTGTACGACGCCTGCGTGCACGGCCGGCCGCTGCTCGTGCGCGTGCTGCTCACCGGCTCGGTCGTGCTGTCGGTCCTCACCGGCGCGGTCGGCCTCGTCGTCGTCCGCGACGCGCGCGGGCTGGCGATCGCGGTGCTGTTCGCGCTCGTCACCGTGGTACCGGTGCTGACCGGCATCCACGTCCGTCATCATCGGGACCAGGCCGTCGCCGCCCGGCAGCTCGCCCGGCTGGCCGAGGCCGACCGGGCCAACGCGGTCGCCGCCGAACGCGCCCGCATGGCCCGCGAGCTGCACGACGTCATCGCCAACCATCTCAGCGCCGTGGCGATCCACGCCACCGCCGCGCTGAGCACCGACCTCGGCCCGGACGGCACGCGCCGGGCACTCACGGTGATCCGGGAGAACAGCGTGCAGGGCCTGGCCGAGATGCGCCAGCTCATCGGCTACCTGCGGGACCCCGGCTCGGCCGGCGACGACCCGTCGGTGGCCGGCCTGTCGGGCCTGGACGCGCTGGTCGGCCGGGCCGAGCGGGCGGGTCTGGCGGTGGATGTGACGGTACTGGGAGCGCCCGCCGAGCTGCCGGCGGGCGTCGACCGGGCGGCGTTCCGGATCGTCCAGGAGTCGCTGACGAACGCGTTGAAGCACGGTTCGGGCGGCCGCGTCGCGCTGTCGCTGGACTACGGGACGTCCGCGCTCTCGCTGCGGGTGCGGTCGCCGTACGTGTCGGCATCCACCGCCGTCGACGGCGCCAGCGCGGGGCTCGTCGGCATGCAGGAGCGCGCCGCACAGCTCGGCGGGACGCTGTCGGCCGGCCCGACCGGCGGGGAGTGGCTGGTGGTGGCCAGGTTGCCGCTGGTGGGGGCCGCGTGATCCGGGTGCTCGTCGCCGACGACCAGCCGGCGGTACGGGCGGGGCTCGTGCTGATCCTGGACGCCGCGCCCGGCGTCGAGGTGGTCGGCGAGGCCGCCGACGGCGCCGAGGCGGTCGACCGGGCCCTCGCGCTGCGCCCCGACGTCGTGGTGATGGACCTGCGGATGCCCCGGCTCGACGGCATCGCCGCGACCCGGCAGCTCGTCGAGGCGGGCCTCACCAGCGTCCTGGTGCTGACGACTTTCGATCTCGACGAGTACGTCTTCGGCGCCCTCCGCGCGGGCGCGGCCGGCTTCCTGCTCAAGGACGCCTCGGCCGCCGACCTGGTGACTGCGGTGCGCACGGTGGCGCGCGGCGACGGGATCGTGGCCCCGGCCGTGACCCGGCGGATCCTGGCCACGTTCGCCGCGCCGGCCGACCCCGAACCGCTGCCGGTGGAGACGCTCACCGACCGCGAGCGCGAGGTGCTCGCCTGCCTCGGCGACGGCCTGTCGAACGCCGAGATCGCCACCCGGCTCGGCATCGCCGAGGCGACCACGAAGACGCACGTCAGCCGCATCCTCACCAAGCTGAACCTGCGCAGCCGCGTGCAGGCGGCGATCGCGGCCCGGTCGCTTGACACGTGACATTTTAGTCACATAACTTTGGGGGCGTGGACGACGATCGCGTCTTCAAGGCCCTCGCCGACCCGACGAGGCGCCACCTGCTCGACCTGCTCTTCGAGCGTGACGGCCGCACGCTGACCGAACTGGAGTCGACCCTCGAGATGACCCGGTTCGGGGTCATGAAGCACCTCAAGGTGCTGGAGGAGGCGGACCTCGTGGTGACCCGCCGGTTGGGCCGGGAGAAGCTGCACTTCCTCAACCCGGTGCCCATCCGCGAGATCCACGACCGCTGGATCGACAAGTACACGGCACACCACGCCGCCGCCCTGCTGGAGCTGAAGGCCGAACTGGAGGAGGACCCGTGACGACGACGCAGGTCTACAAGGTGTACATCAAGGCGACCCCGCAGCGCATCTGGGACGCCATCACGACCCCGGAGTGGACCGCGCGGTACGGCTACCGCGGCCTGGTCGAGATGGAGCTGCACCCCGGCGGCGCCGTCGTGGGCCGCGCCAACGCGGGCATGCTCGCCCTCGGCGCCCCGCAGATCGCCCTCGACGGCGAGGTCCTGGAGGCCGACCCGCCGCACCGCCTGGTCCAGACGTTCCGGATGCTGATGAACCCGGAGCTGGCGGCCGAGGGCTTCACCCGCCTGACGTACGAGCTCAAGGAGGGCAAGGACGGCGTCACCGCCCTGACGGTGACCCACGAGCTCGAGGGCGCCCCCGGCCTGGCCGCGCTCATGGCCGGCCAGTTCGAGGAGCAGGGCGCGGGCGGCGGCTGGGCGTGGACGCTCAGCGAGCTCAAGTCCCTGCTGGAGACCGGCACCGGCTTCACCGACTGAGGCCCGGTCGGCCCGGTGCGCCACCGCGATCGGCGTGCCGGTCCGACCCCTCCCCCGCGTGGTGGCCTAATCATCCAATGTCTCCCGGCGGACAACCGGGGCTCGAACTGGTGGGCAAACCGTCGCACTTCATCATCAAAGCGGACGCAGTAACCAGCAGCCCTGGGCATTGACGAAACCAGACGTCCAATGTTGACTGCTTGTCATTCCCACCGGCGATGTGCGGCGCATCGACGGTGGTCTTCCTATCGCGGACGGTCGACGGCGCGAACCCGGACCCGCGTGACACGCAGAAGGAGATGAACGTGGGCAAGCCCCGCCGACTCGCCCTCCTGGCGGCCGCCACCGCCTTGTTGGGCACCGTCGTCGCCGTGGTCCACGGCGGCAACGCCACCGCGTCGACCACGGACGAGGCGTTCAACACCGGGACCGGCACGCTCGACGTGAACCGCGCCGGTTACCTGTCGAAGCACGACATCGTCTACAACAGCCCGCAGACCAACGCCCTGCACGGGCTGACGGTCGGCAACGGCAAGACCGGCGCCATGGTGTGGAACCAGAACGGCCTCACCATGCAGGTGTCCAACGTGGACCTCTCGCCCCAGTCGGCCTACGCCGCCGGGCTGATCAACCTCAACACCAGTCCCGGCCTGGACACCGGCTACACCACCTACCAGCAGCGGCTCTCGCTCTACGACGGCACGCTCACCACGAAGTACGACAACAACCGGACCATCACCGTGATGGGGGTCCCGGGGTCCGAGGTGATGGGCATCCACGTCGAGGACTCCCGCACCGGGCTGGGCACCACGTCGCTCGACCTGAGCATGTGGGACCCGAACTCCGTCACGAACAGCGCCGACGTGCCGAACCTGACGACCTGGCGCACCGTGAGCACGTTCAACGACAGCAGCGTCGCCGGGTTCAGCCGCGGCGTGCAGGACCCGGGCGGCTTCGGCTACACGTTCGCGGCCACGGTCGAGGGCGCCGCGTACACCACGCAGGTCGTCAACGGCACCCGGGTTCGACTGAACATCACGCCGAGCAGCAGCTACACGATCTGGTTCACCGCGGCCAGCCGGATCAACTCGCCGGGGCTGGACCCCGTGGCGCAGGCGCGCAGCCAGCTCACGGCGGCGAAGAACACGGGCTACCAGACCAACCTGACCAACTACCGCAACTGGTGGCACGCGTTCTGGGACAAGTCGTTCGTGCAGTACAGCGGAGCCGCCGGCACCGGCGACTACCTGGAGAACGTCTACTACCTCTCGACGTACATGATCGCCGCCGGTGGCTACGGCAACTACCCGTACCACTTCATCAACGGCGTCTTCCGGGCCACCCAGGACAACACGAAGTGGAGCAACGGGTACTGGTTCTGGAACCAGCGCGACGTCTACAACTCGTTCCTGGCCTCCAACCACGTCGACCTCTTCGCCACCGAGAACCGGCTCTACAGCCGCAACTACAACGCGCTGAAGGCGTACACCCAGACGCGCTACGGCGTCGCGGACGCACTGTGGGTG
>NZ_JBEXCY010000256.1:0-15147 GCF_040605515.1 Dactylosporangium sp. NPDC005572
CCATGATCGATGGCGAGTTCCGGCTGTCATAGCGACCAGAAGTCGCCATCGATCATGGCCACGGCGGGCTGATCGCGGTTCCGACAGGGATGAGCTACGCGGCTCGGGGCGGTTCCGGCCGGCCATGATCGTGGGAAACATGTGGTTGCCCGGACAGCCGGATGTTTCCCACGATCATGGGCCGGCCGCGGATCGGTGGTGGTCCGTGTGATGCTGCGCACCTTCTCCTATTTATCCGATAGGAATATGGTGGAGCGCATGACCGCGCGACCGCCACGCACGCTCGGGATCGTCACCGGGGCCGGTGGGCATCCCGGGCCGTACGAGCTGGCCATCGATCCCCGTCGCTCGACCGTCGACACCGCGATCAGCGTGGCGAAGAAGGCCGAGGCCGCGCGGATCGACTCCCTGTTCGTGCCCGATCTGCTGACCTTCGGGGCGCAGGGCACCATCGGGGCGCAGGAGCCGATCGTGTACGTCGCCGCGCTCAGCCAGGTCACCACGCGCATCGGGCTCATCGCGACCGTCTCCACCACGTTCCACCACCCGTACAACCTGGCCCGGCTGTTCGGCACCCTCGACCACGTCAGCAACGGGCGGGCCGCCTGGAACCTGGTCACCTCCTCCATCGGCGAGGAGAACTTCGGGCCCGGCGGGCTGCCGGGGCCCGAGGAGCGCTACGCGCGCGCGGCGGAGACCCTCGACGTCGTCAACGCCCTGTGGGACAGCTGGAAGCCCGGCGCGCTCCGGCTCGGGCCGGACGGCCGGGCCGTGCTCGACCCGTCCCGGATCCGGCCGATCGACCACCGCGGGCGGTACTTCAGCGTCGAAGGTCCGTTGAACATCCCGCCCCTGCCGCAGGGCCGGCCGGTTCTCATCCAGGCCGGGCAGTCGACCGCCGGCATCGAGCTCGGTGCCCGCTACGCCGAGGTCGTCTTCACGGCGCTGCCGACCCTGGATGCCGCCCGCGAGTTCACCGCCCGCATCCGCGCCCGCGCCGCCGCGCACGGCCGGCCGGAGGGGCTGCCGTTCATCTTCAGCTCGTTCCACGCGACGTTCGGCGCGACCGAGGAGGAGGCGCGGCGACGGGTCAGGGAGCGGCATGAGGCGATCGACTTCGAGGCCGGCCGGGCGCTGGTCGCCGACATGCTCGGCGGCGGGGTCGACCTGAGCGAGGCCAAGCTCGATGAGCCGCTGCCCGAGTCCCTGCTGCCCGACGTCAGCGACGTGCACCGCAGGCGCGGGCGGGTGGAGATCTTCAGCCGGTACGTCCGCGAAGGCCGCACGCTCCGCGAGATCATCGTCAGGGCGCAGGACACCGGCCACTGGAGCGTCTCCGGCACGCCGGAGCAGCTCGCCGACGCGGTGGAGGAGCGGTTCCGGGCCGGGGTGCTCGACGTGCTGTCGGTCGGCGGCCTGCACGATCCGCGCGAGCACGAGTTCGTCGTCGACGGCCTGCTGCACGAGCTGCGCCGCCGCGGCATCGTCAAGCCCGACTACCTCGGCCCGACGCTGCGCGAGAACCTCGGTCTGCCTACGCTCGGGGCGTGACCCACCACCTGACCAGGGACGAGGCGCGGCAGATCGCCGTGCGCGCCCAGCTGCTCGACGCGAACCGGCCGGAGCACCTGCTCGACGTCGTCCGCGGCCTGACCCTGCTGCAGCTCGACCCGACCTCGGCCGTGGCGCCGAGCGCCCACCTGGTGGCGTGGAGCCGCCTCGGGCCGGGGTACTCGCCGGCCGACCTGGAGGAGGCCGTGGACCAGCGGTCGCTCGTCGAGCTGCGCGGGATGGTGCGGGCGGCCGAGGACATCCCGCTGTACCGCGCCGAGATGGCCGACTGGCCCGGCCCGCCCGGCGGCTGGCGGCACCACCGCGCCACGTGGGTCCAGGCCAACGACGAGTGCCGCCGCGACATCCTGGCCCGCCTCGACGGCGACGGCCCGCTGCTGTCGCGGGACCTCCCCGACACCTGCACGGTGCCGTGGAAGTCCAGCGGCTGGACCAACAACCGCAACGTCACCCAGATGCTGGAGATCCTGGTCCAGGCCGGCGAGGTCGCGGTCGCCGGCCGCCACGGCGGCGAACGGTTGTGGGACCTCGCCGACCGGGTGTACCCGGGCACGGCGGTCCCGGACGCCGCGGCGGCGAAGCGGCAGCGCGACGAACGGCGGCTCGCCTCGCTCGGCATCGCCCGCGGCCGCGCCGCCGAGTGCCCCGTCGAGCCGCAGGACGTCGGCGAGGCCGGCGAGCCCGCCGTCATCGAGGGCGTCAAGGGCGTCTGGCGCGTCGACCCGGCGCAACTGGGAAGGCCGTTCGAGGGACGCGTCGCGCTGCTGTCGCCGTTCGACCGCCTCGTCTTCGACCGCAAACGCATGGCCGAGCTGTTCGGTTTCGACTACCAGCTGGAGATGTACAAGCCGGTCGCCAAGCGCCGCTGGGGCTACTACGCGCTGCCGATCCTGGCGGGCGACCGCCTCGTCGGCAAGGTGGACGCGGTCGCCGATCGGGCTTCCGGTGTACTGCGGGTGCACGCACTGCACGAGGACGCGGAGCACGACCACGAGGCGGTCCTGCGGGAGCTGGTGTCGCTGGCCACCTGGCTGCGGCTGGAGCCGCCGGAAGAAATCCTATCGGTGAAGTAGGGTTACTGATAGACTCGGCTGGTGTACGTGAGACGACTGCTGCAGCGCGCGGCCACGCTCGCGCACCGGTTCGCCGGCCTCGGCGCCGGCGCGCCGCCCGAGCCGCAGGTCTGGGCCGAGCTCGCCCCCGAGCTGGCCCTGCGCCGGATCTCCACCACCGCGACGGAAGGCAGGTTCGCGCGATGACCATGCGCGCCGTGCTGCACCACACCGAGCTGCGCCGCGTCTTCGGCGCCTTCCCGACCGGCGTGACGGCGATCGCCGCCCTCGTCGACGGGGCGCCCGTGGGCCTGGCCGCCAGCTCGTTCACGTCGGTGTCGCTCGACCCGCCCCTGGTCTCGGTCTGCATCGCCCACACCTCCACGACGTGGCCGGTGCTGCGCCGGGCCGACCGCCTGGGCGTCAGCGTCCTGGGCGCCCACCAGGAGCACCTGGGCCGCCAGCTCAGCTCGCGATCGGGCGACCGGTTCGCGGGCGCGACCTGGCGCGCGAGCCGCGGCGGCGAGATCGTCCTGGACGGCGCCTCCGCCTGGCTGGACTGCACGATCGAGCACGAGATCCCGGCCGGCGACCACGACATCGTCCTGCTCCGCGTCCACGACCTCGACGCCGACCGCACGGTCTCCCCGCTGGTCTTCCACCAGAGCACGTTCGGCCGCCTCCAGCGTGCCGCCTGACCCGGGGCTTGACCTTGCCCCCCGGGTCAGGGTTTAGCGTCCGGGCGTGACGAACATCGACGTCCGGCTCGCCGCGCCCGTCGCGGGACCGCCCACCCTGGCCGACCTCCTCGTGCACACCACCGGCGGGCCCAAGCCCGGGCCCGGTCAGGTCCTGGTCCGCAACCACTGGATCGCGCTCGGCGCCGTGCAGCGCACGCTCATGGCCCGCGGGGTGCTCGCCGCGAAGAGCCTCGGAGAGGTCGTCGGTACCGGGGACCTCGTGACGCACACCGGGCCGTGGAGCACCCACGTCGTCGCCGACCCGGCCGCGCTCCGGCCGGCCGGGGGCACACCGGACGCGGCCACCGCCGCCCGGCTGCTCGGCAGCGCCCCGGTCGCGCTCGCGGCGCTGCGGGCCGCCGGGCTGCGGGCCGGGGAGACCGTCCTGGTCACCGGGGCCGCCGGTGGGCTGGGCAGCGCCGCCGGGGCCGTCGCCCGCGCCCTCGGGGCCGGGCGGGTCGCCGGGACCACCGGGTCGGCGTGGAAGGTGCCGCTGCTCACCGCCGGGCTCGGGTTCGACGCCGCCGCCGGGCACGCGTCGCTCGCCGAGGCGGTCGAGCGGCTCGGCCCGGCCGACGTGGTCGTCGACACCCTCGGGCGGGTCGAGGAGCTGGTCGCCGCCGTGGCGCCCGGGACCCGGATCGCGCTGTGCGGTGCGCTGAGCCAGCAGCTCGGCGGGGCCGCCGACCCGCGGCTCGACCTCACCGCCGTCATCTTCAAGCGGCTCACCCTGGTCGGCGCCACCCCGGGCGCCGACCCGGGCGAGGAGCTGCCCGCCGGCCTGACCCTGCCGTACACGGTGATCGAGGGCCTGACCGAGGCGCCGCGGGCGCTGCTCGACCTGTTCGCCGGGCGGCACACCGGCACCGTCCTGGTCCGCGTCCAGGGTGGGGCGGATGCGGATCGGTGAGCTCGCGGCGGCGACCGGCGCCACGACCCGCGCGCTGCGGCTGTACGAGGCCGAGGGGCTGCTGCTCAGCGAGCGCGGCCCCAACGGCTACCGCGACTACCCGGCCTCGGCCGCCCCGCGGGTGCGCAACATCCGCGAGCTGCTGAGCCTCGGCTTCACCATCGCCGACGTGCGGTGGTTCACCCGGTACCTCGACCAGGAGCTGCCGCCGGCGTTCGCCGACGGCGGCTCCTGCGCCACGGCGATGCGGGTCGCCGGCGAGCGCCTCGCCGACCTCCGCGCCAGGATCGACGCGCTGACCCGCCTGCACGACGCCCTCGCCGCCCGCATGGGCTGACGTCAGCAGCTGTACGTGCGGACGCCGCCGTGGCGCACTCAGCTCCACGCCGACCCGAGCGGCCCGATGAACCTCTCCGGCAACGGTTCGGCGGAGTCTTCGCTGTGAATGAGATGGGAAATACATGATTTCCGGCCCGTGAGGGGTGGCCCGGGCGGTGGCGCGGCGGGCAAAATCCTATTGTGCACATCGGAATAGTTCCCTGGTGACCGCGCACCGGCTGATCGTGGGGGCGTGCCTGGCCGCCGGCTTCACCACCCTGCTCGACCAGTCCGTGCTCAACGTCGCCATGCCCGCGCTGCGCGGGTCGCTGCACGCCGGTGACGCGACCCTCCAGTGGATCATGGCCGGGTACTCGCTCACCTTCGGGCTCGCGCTCGTGCCGGCCGGGCGGCTCGGCGACATGTACGGTCGCCGCACGCTCTTCGCCGGCGGGCTCACCGTCTTCGCCCTCGGCGGCGTCGTGGCCGCGCTCGCCTCCGACGCCTGGCTCGTCGCCGCGGCCCGGCTCGTCCAGGGTGCCGGGGCCGGCGTCGTGAACCCGCAGATCATCGGGCTGTTCCAGGACCTGTTCACCGGCACCGGGCGGGCCCGGGCCCTCGGCGCCTACGCCGTCGTGGGCGGGGTCGCGGCCTCCGTCGGGCCGCCCGTCGGCGGCGTCATCCTCCACCTCGCCGGCGACGACCCGGGCTGGCGCCTCGTCCTGCTGCTCAACCTGCCGTTCGCGATCGCCACGGTACCGCTGGCGCTGAAACTCCTGCCGAAGGACGTGCCCGACCGGCGCGGCACCCAGCTCGACCTGCCCGGGCTGGTGCTGCTCGCCGCCGCCACGCTCGCCGTGCTGCTGCCCCTCGTCGGAGCCCCCGGCGGCTGGTGGTGGGCGGCCGCCGCCGCGGCCGGCGTCGGGGCGCTCGTCGCCTGGGAACGGCGCTACACCGCCCGCGGGCGGACCGCACTGCTGCTGCCGGCGCTCACCCGCAGCCGCGGGTTCGTGCTCGGCACCCTCGTCGCGATGTGCTACTTCGGTGCCGCCCTCGCCCTCAACCTGGTCATCGCGCTGTTCCTGCAGGACGGGCTCGGGCTGTCACCGCTCGCCGCCGCGGCGCTGTCGCTGCCCGGCGCCGTCGGGTTCGCCGCGTCGTCCACGGCGAGCCACCGCCTGGTCAGCCGGTACGGGCGGCACGGCGTCTCGGCCGCCCTCGGCGTCGCCGCGGTCAGCGTCGCCGCCGCGGCCGCCGCGACCGCGCTGCTGCCGGTCGGCGGGGTCGTCGTCGCGCTCGGGGTCAGCCAGCTCGTCACCGGCGCAGCCGGCGGCCTGATCAACGCGCCCAACCAGGCGCTCACGCTGACCCACGCGCCGCCCGGGGCCGGCGGGCTCAGCGCCGCGATGCTGCAGCTGTCCCAGCGCCTGGCCGCGAGCGTGAGCATCGCCGCGGTCACCGGCATCTTCCTGCACACCGCGCAGGCCGGGCTCCTCCAGTCGTACCGCGCGGCGCTGACCCACGGCACGCTCCTGTGCCTGGCGCTGGTGCTGCTGTCGCTGCTGTTCGCGGTCGCGGACGGCGTTCCCAACCGAGCCGTCGCCGGCGGCGTTCCCAACCGTGCCGTCGCGGACGGCGTGTCCGTGTCAGCCGTCGCCGACGGCCCGACCATCCGGAGGTCCACCGTATGAGCGCACCACCGCTGCACCTCGCCGTCGAGCTCGACGGCGTCCCGTTCGCCGACCTGCCCGCGGCCGTCGCCGCCGCCGAGGCCGCCGGCTTCGCCCTCGTCACCCTCGCCGACTCGCCGCTCCCACCGGCGTCGGGGGAGCGGATCGAGGCCGGGGTCCGGGCCGCGTACCTGGCCCGGCGCACCAGCCGGATCGGGCTCGCCCCGGCCCTTCCGGTCACCACCACCGAGCCGTTCCACCTCGCCACCCAGCTGGCCAGCCTCGACCACGCCTCCGGCGGCCGGGCCGCCTGGGTCGTCGCCGCCCCCAACGGCGCCGACGAGCTCGCCACCATCGGCCGGACGCCGCTCGACGCGGCCGGGCTGCGCCGCGAGGCCGAGGACGTCATCCGGGTCGCCCGGCTGCTGTGGGACTCGTGGGAGGACGACGCGATCATCCGCGACGTGGCCAGCGGCCGGTTCCTCGACGCCGACCGGGTCCACCACGTCAACTTCGAGGGCGTCACGTTCTCGGTCAGCGGGCCGCTCATCACGACCCGCCCGCCGCAGGGCCAGGTCGTCGTCATCGTCCCGCACGCGCTCGGCCTCGACGCGTTCGCCGACGTCGTGCTGGTCGAGGACCCGTCGGAGGCGGTCGAGGAGGGTCCGCTGGTCTTCGCCGAGGTGCGTTCGTACCCCGCCGGCCCCGCCGGGCTCGGTCACCTGTCCGGTGCGGTCCACGGTGTGCGCCTGCACCCGCGGTCGCTGGAGGAGTTCGCCGCGCTCGCCGCCGAGTTCGGCCCGGGCCGCCCGGTCGCCGGTCCGACGCTGCGCGACACCCTCGGCCTGCCCCGCCCCGTCAACGCGTTCCAGGAGGCCTGACATGAGCGTCGACCGAAGCCCGCGACTGCACCTCGGCGTCTTCTTCACCGGCGTCGGGCCGAACCTGCTGTGGACCGAGCCCGGCGCCGCCGACCACACCCACTTCGACACGTTCGTCGACGTCGCCAGGACCCTGGAACGCGGCCTGTTCGACGCGTTCTTCCTCGGCGAGGGCCTGCGCGTGCGGGAGAACCGCGGCCGGGTCCACGACCTCGACGTCGCCGGCCGGCCCGACGCGATCACCCAGCTCGCCGCTCTCGCGGCCGAGACCACGCACATCGGGCTCGTCGCGACGCAGAACACGACGTACAACTTCCCGGCCGACCTCGCCCGCCGCCTCGCCTCCCTGGACCGGGTCAGCAACGGCCGGGCCGGGTGGAACGTCGTCACCACCGACAACGCCTGGACCGGCGAGAACTTCCGGCACGGCGGCTGGCTGCCGCACGAGCGGCGCTACGAGCGCGCGGCCGCGTTCGTCGCCGCCGCCAAGGCGCTGTGGCGGGGCGACGCCGTCGACGAGCACACCGACGTCATCGACGTGCGCGCCCGGGGTACCGTCGCCGGGACGAGACCGGTCATCTTCCAGGCCGGCGACTCGCCCGGCGGCCGCGACCTGGCGGCCCGGCACGCCGACGTGGTGTTCTCGGCCAACACCGACTACGACAAGGCCGTCGAGTACGCGGCCGACCTGCGCCGCCGGCTCGCCGGCTACGGCCGCTCGCCCGACGCCGTGCGCATCCTGCCCGGCGCCTCCGTCGTGCTCGGCGACACGCCGGCCGAGGCCGAGGAGAAGGCCCGCTGGATCCGCCGCGAGCAGACGACGGGCCCGCGCGCGATCGCGTTCCTGGAGCAGTACTGGGGCAAGGACCTCTCCGGCTACGACCCCGACGGCCCGCTGCCCGACGTCGAACCGGCCGAGGGCGAGCTCGACCCGTCCCGCGGCACGATCCCGATCGAGCTGCGCACCGGCAAGCTGGAGCGGGTCCGCCAGTGGCGCGAGCAGGCGGCGGCGAACGGCTGGACGATCCGCGACCTGGTGATCGAGGTGACCCCGAACCACACCGCGTTCGTCGGCACCCCGGGCCGGATCGCGGACGAGTGGGCCCGCTACGTGCGCGACCGCGCGGTGGACGGCTTCAACCTGCTCCCGCAGCAGCTGCCCGGCACCGCGGAGGACGTGGTCGACCGCCTGGTCCCGGAGCTGCAGTCCCGCGGCGTGTACCGCACCGAGTACGAGGGCGCCACCCTCCGCGAGCACCTGGACCTGCGGTGAGCGGTCACTGGAGCGGGATGTCGGCGCCGTGCTCCCGCGGCGGGCGGGGGCCGAAGATCCGCCGGTCCGCCTCGGCGATCCGCACGTCGTTGATGCTCGCCTCCCGGCGGCGCATCAGGCCGTCGTCGGCGAACTCCCACAGCTCGTTGCCGTAGCTGCGCCACCACTGGCCGGCCGGGTCGTGGCACTCGTACTGGAAGCGGACCGCGATGCGGTTGCCGCCGAACGTCCACAGGCTCTTGCGCAGCGCGTAGTCCAGCTCACGGGACCACTTGCCGCGCAGGAACGCCACGATCGCGTCCCGGCCGGTCAGGAACGTGTCCCGGTTGCGCCACCGCGAGTCGGGCGTGTAGGCGAGGGCCACCCGTTCGGGGTCGCGGGTGTTCCAGGCGTCCTCGGCCGCCTGGACCTTCGCGACCGCGGTCTGCGGCGTGAACGGCTCCATGCCGTCCAGCGTCCGCGCGGGTCGGCCGCCCGGCAACCGCGGCGCGGTGACGTGCCGGGTGTCCGGCCACCCGCCCGCGCGGTCCCGGGTCGCCGGGACATTCCTCCCGGCCGGGTGGGACGGCCGGCCGGTGCGGCCCGGGTCGATCGGACGGCACCGTCTCGGCCATGACGACACCACTGACGACGACTTCACGGACCTGGGCCCTGTGCGGTGCCCTGGGCGGCCTCATCGCCCTCGTCGGGCTCCTGGTCGGCGCCGACCTCACCGGCGGCGTCGGCGACGGGATCAAGGACAACGCGCTGGTCGTGGCCGAGATCGCCGGCAAGCGCAACTACGTGTGGCTCTACCAGGTGGTCAGCGCCGCCGCGGCCGGGCTCATCGTGGTCTTCGCGGCCGGGCTGCGCCGCCACCTCGCCGCCCAGGAGCCCGCCGGCAGCCTCGTGCCCGGCGTCGCCGGCGCCGGCCTCGGCCTGGTCGCGGCCGTCCTGCTGGTCGGCGGCGGCATGAGCACCGAGCTGTACTGGGCCCTCGGCGAGCCCGAGCGCTGGGACCCCGACACGATCGCCGCCATGGTCGAGATCTACAACACGATCGCCTGGGTGTGGACCGGCGCCGGGGTGGCGGCGCTCGCCGTCGCGGTCGGCGGGTTCCGGCACGGCTCGGTCGCCAGGTGGCTGGCCGCGGTCAGCGCCGTCCTCGCGGTGCTGGTGTTCGCCACCCAGGCGTACCCGGCCCAGTACGCCGCGCTGTTCGCCGGCGCACTCTGGGTGATCGTCGCCGGTCTGGCGTTCACCTTCGGCGGCCGCCGCGCGCCGGCGACCGCCTAAGGTCTGCAGATCATGAGGATCGCCTGGCCGCTCGCGGCGCTGACCGTGGCCCTGGCCGCGGCCGGCGGCTGGCTCGCGGCCGGGAACGGGGCGACCCTCGGCGACGTCAGCCACCTGCCGGCGGTGGCCGCCTGCGCGGTCACCGGCGGCCTGCTGGCCCGCCGCCGGCCCGGCAACGCGGTCGGCCCGCTGCTGCTGCTCAGCGCGTTCTCGTTCGCGCTGCAGGAGGCCTGCGGGCAGGCCGCGACCCGGTGGGACAGCGCGGCGCTCGCCTGGCCGCAGACGTGGCTGTGGGTGCCGGCCAACCTCGGGCTCGCGCTCGTCCCGCTGTACTTCCCCGACGGCCGGCTCGCGCCCCGCGCCCGGCCCGTCGTCGCGGCCGTGCTCGGCCTGGCCGCCGTCGCCGCGGTCACCGGCGCGCTGCGCCCCGGCGTCAACGACCAGGTCGGCCCGTCCGCCCCCGCGAACCCGCTCGGCGTGGCCGGGCTCGGCGGCGTCGCGTCCGTCGTCGAGAGCCTGTTCACGATCGCCGCCGGGCTGTGCTTCATCGCCGGCGCCGCGGCCGTCGCGTGGCGGGCCCGCAGTCGGGCCGGGGTCGCCGGGGCGCAGGCCCGCTGGCTCGCCTACTCGATCGGCCTGGTCGCGCTCGTGGTGGTCGTCCGCCTCGCCGTCGGGCTCCTCGACGCCGACCCGGGCCGGGTCTGGCCGGCCGAGGGCTCGGTGTGGAACGTCGCCGGCGGCCTCGCCAGCGTGCTCATCCCGGCCGGGATCGGGATCGCCGTGCTGCGCCACCGGCTGTTCGACATCGACCTGCTCATCAGCCGGACCGCGGTGTTCGTCGCGCTGTCCGCCGCGGTCGCCGCCGCCTACCTGCTGGTCGTCGGCGTGCTCGGCGCCTCCTCGGTGGTCGCCGCCGTGGCCGCCGCGCTCGTGTTCGGCCTGCTGCGGCAGTGGATCCAGCAGAGGATCAACCTGCTCGTGTACGGCGAGCGCGACGACCCCTACACCGTCCTCGCACGGCTGGGGGAGCGGCTGGCGACCGTCCCGGACCCGGGCGCGATCCTCGCCGCCGGCACCGTCACCGTGCGCGAGGCGCTGCAACTGTCCTACGTCGGGATCTTCGTCGGCGCCGGCCGCTCGTACGAGCTCGGGCGGCGCCCCGCCGACCCGGTCGCCCTGCCGCTCGTCGCCGGCGGCGAGCCGGTCGGCGAGCTGCTGCTCGGCCCGCGCCCCGGCGAGGCCACGCTCGGCCCCCGCGACCTGCGGCTGCTGCGCGACCTGGCGGGGCACCTCGGCGTCGCCGTGCAGGCGGTGCGGTACTCGGCCGACCTCCAGCACTCCCGCGAGCAGCTCGTCCTGGCCCGCGAGGAGGAGCGCCGCCGCCTGCGCCGCGACCTGCACGACGGCCTCGGCCCGACGCTCGCCGCGCTCACCATGCGGGCCGAGGCGGCCCAGGAGGTCGGCGGCGAGGCCGCGCAGCGGCTCCTCGAGGAGATCGTCACCGACACCCAGACGGCCCTCGCGGACGTGCGGCGCATCATCGAGGGCCTGCGCCCGCCGGCGCTGGACACCCTCGGCCTGGTCGGCGCCATCCGGGCCCACGTGGCGTCGTGGCCGTCCGGCCCGCGGTTCGTCCTGGACGCGGCCGACGACATCCGGGAGCTGCCGGCGGCGGCCGAGGTGGCGGCGTACCGCATCGCCGTCGAGGCCCTCGCCAACGCCCGCCGCCACGCCGGGGCGAGCACCGTGCGGGTCGCCGTCGCGGTCGACGGCGACGCCCTCACACTGTCCGTGCACGACGACGGCGCCGGCGCCGGCTCCGCGACCCCGGGGGTGGGCATGCACTCGATGCGCGAACGCGCCGCCGAGCTCGGCGGCTCCCTGACCGTGGCGACGGGCGACGGCACGAGCGTGACCGCGCGGCTGCCTTTGGGGGCCGCCCGATGAGCGCGGTGCGGGTCCTCATCGTCGACGACCACGACCAGTTCCGGGCCGGCCTGCGGGCGCTGCTGGCCACCGCGCCGGAGATCGAGGTCTGCGGCGAGGCGGCCGGCGGCGAGGAGGCGCTCACCGCGGTCGCCCGCCTGCACCCCGACGTGGTCCTGCTCGACCTGGCGATGCCCGGCATGGGCGGGATCGCCGCCACCGAGCGGATCGTGGCGACGACCCCGCACGTGCGGGTGCTGGTGCTGAGCATGGCGGACGACGACGACTCGGTGTTCGCCGCGCTGCGCGCCGGTGCCCGCGGCTACGTCCTCAAGGGCGCCCGCCGCCTGGAGATCGTCCGCTCGATCCTGGTCGTCGCCGAGGGCGAGGCCATCTTCGGCCCGGCGATCGCGAGCCGCCTGATGGGCTACTTCGCGGGCCTGGACCGGGCGGCGGCCGCCCCGGTCCCGTTCCCCGAGCTCACCCAGCGGGAGCGGCAGATCCTGACCCTGGTCGCCCAGCACCTGACGAACCCGCAGATCGCCGAGCGGCTCGGCCTGAGCCAGAAGACGGTCCGCAACCACGTCTCGAACATCTTCGCCAAGCTCCAGGTCGCCGACCGCGCCCAGGCCATCGTGATCGCCCGCGACGCCGGCCTGCCCGAACGCTGACGCCCACCGGGGGCGCACCGAGCTCACGCCGCCGACCAGCCGGACCAGGTCGTGACGTCGATCGCGATGAGCGCGCCGGTCAGGCGGAAGTCCGGGTAGCGGGCCGCCAGCAGCTCGAGCGCGGCCGCACCCTCGGCGGCGGCCGGGTCGACCTCGCGGGCGCGGCCGTCGACCCGGACCCACCACAGCCGCGACCAGTCGTCGTCGTAGTGGTCGACCAGCAGCGACACCTGCGGGTTGGCGCGCAGGTTGGCCAGCCGGCGCAGGGTCGTGTGGCGCTTCGGCTTGGCGTCCACGCCGTGGTACACCACGTCGCCGGCCACCGCGAACACGATCGGCACCAGGTGCGGGCGGCCGTCCGGGGACGCCGTCGCCAGCCGGGCCACCCGCGCCGCCGCGAAGCGCCGCCTCGCCGCGTCCTCGGGCAGGCTCATCCCTCGCCGGCGAACGTGGCGATGGCCGCCTCCCACTCGTCCAGGGCGCGCTCCACCGTCGAGCGCGGGCCCGACGGCAGCCAGTGGCTCGCGCGGGTCACGCCGGCCTCGTGCAGCTGCTGCAGTACAGCCGGATCCGCCGGGGCGCTGAGCACCTGGACGTCGATCGCGCGCTCGGCCCGGGCCCGCAGCTCCGCCACGCGCGGGAACATGCCGGGGGAGTAGTTGGGGAACCAGGCGTCGCCGAAGGCGAGCACCCGGTCGAGCACCGTCGGGCCGTCGCCGCCGACCAGGATCGGCGGGTGCGGGCGCTGCACCGGCTTCGGCCACGACCAGATGCGGTCGAACGACACGTGCTTGCCGTGGTACGTCGCCTCGGCGTCGCGCCAGATGGCCTGCATCGCCTCGACCCGCTCGCGCAGGACGGTCATGCGCACCCGCGGGTCGGTGCCGTGGTTGCGCATCTCCTCGCGGTTCCAGCCGGCGCCCACGCCGAACTCGAACCGGCCGCCGGAGAGCACGTCGACCGACGCGACCTCCTTCGCCGTGATGATCGGGTCGCGCTCGATCACCAGGCAGATGCCGCTGCCGACGCGCAGGGTGCGGGTCGCGGCGGCCGCCGCGGTGAGCGCCACGAAGAGGTCGAGGGTGTGCCAGTACCGCTGGGGCAGCTCCCCGCCCTCGTAGGGCGTGTCCCGGCTGGCGGGGATGTGCGTGTGCTCGGCGAAGAACAGCGCGGTCTGGCCGCGCTCCTCGACGAGCGCCGCGAGCGGCCCGGGCAGCATCGCGTTGTGTGTGGGGAAGTATCCGACGCCGAAGTCCATGATCCTGTGTCTTACCCGACGCCGGGCTGGGTAACCAGCACGACATGCGCAAGGAACACGAGCGGTACACCAAGGACGACGAGCGGTACACCATGGGCACCACCGGCACCCCCGGCCGCTCGGGTGCCGACACGATCGACGAGGACGACGCGCCGAACGGCTCGGCCGTCGGCACCCCCGCCGTGACGCTGGGCGGCGAGCCCGAGGACCCGGAGCTGCCCTGGGACCACGCGCCGGGCCCGGACGACAAGCTGCACCTGCCGCGCAACGCGGTGCAGCGGGGCGACTGAGGCCGGCCGCCGGCCGCTACGCTGTCGGCGTGCGGCGTGCCCTGGTGATCGGCAACAGCGACGGGATCGGGCTGGCGCTGACCCGCCGGCTGCTCGACGAGGGCTGGACGGTGCGGGGCCTCTCGCGCAGCGACAGCCCGCTGTCCCACGCGTCCTACTCGCACGTGCGCGGCGACGTGGTGACGGCCGCGATCCCTTCGGACCCGGTCGACCTGTGCGTGTACGCGGCCGGGGTCGGGGAGCTGCTCGACCTCGGTGACCTTGCTGCCCAGACCCGGGCGATCGAGGTGAACCTGCTCGGGGCGGCGCGGACCGTCGAGGCCGTGGTCCCGGCGATGGTCGCCGCCGGGAGCGGGCACCTCGTCGGGCTGTCGAGCCTGGCCGACGTCGTGATCTCCGCCGACGCGCCCGGCTACGCCGCCTCGAAGGCCGGCCTCACGGCGTACCTGCTCGGCCTGCGCGCCGCCCTGCGCCCGCACGGTGTCGCCGTCACCGCCGTGCGGTTCGGCTTCGTCGACACCAAGATGGCCAAGGGCGCCTCCCGTCCGCTCATGATCGCGGTGGACGAGGCCGTCGAGGTCCTGATGCGCGGCATCCGGCGGCGCCCGGCCGTCATCTCGTACCCCCGGCGCGTCTCCGCCGCCGCCCGGCTCATCCGTCTTTCGGCGCGGGCGACGCTGCGCTGATCGGGATCTCCGCGGTGACCGTCGCCCCGTCCGGGCCGGCCCGCATCCGCAGTGTGCCGCCGACCTGCTCGACCCGCTCGCGCATCGAGGCGATGCCGACGCCCGGCGTCCACGGCTCGTCCGAGCGGCCCCGGTCCCGCACCGTCACCCGCAGGACCGGGCCGTCGGCGACGCTGAACCCGGCCGTCGCCTCGGCGACCCCGGCGTGGCGGGCCACGTTGGTGAGGGCCTCGACCGCCATCCGGTACGCCGCCACCTCGACCGCCGCCGGCAGCCCGGCCGCGTTCTCGGCCAGGTCCCGGGCCGCGTCGAACGTCACGGTGAGGAAGCGGCCGTCGGCGGTGCGCAGCCGGGAGACCTGTTGCCGTACGGCGCCGACCAGGCCGAGCTCGTCGAGGGCGCGGGGCCGCAGGCCGTAGACGATCCGGCGGATCTCGGCGATCGCGTCGCGGGCCTCGCCGCGCAGGTCGCGCAGGATCTGCGCGGCCTCGCCGGGGTTGGCGTGCAGGAGGTTGGCGACGGCGTCGGCGCTGTACGCGATCCCGGTCAGCGCCGGGCCGAGCCCGTCGTGCAGGTCGCGGCGGACCCGGCGGCGCTCCTCCTCCAGCGCGGCGACGGCCCGCCG
>NZ_JBEXCY010000257.1:0-15087 GCF_040605515.1 Dactylosporangium sp. NPDC005572
CACGGCGCGCCCCCCGCCGAGCGCGCGCGCGGGCTGGGTGTCCACCGTGGACACCCAGCCGGCGGCGACCGTCGACAGCACCGGCCAGGCGTAGACGGCGCCCGGCACCGGGTGGTCGACGGCGTACGGCGCGTGGCCGGTCACCTTGTCCCGGGCCTCCAGCCGCGGCTGGGCGACGCCGATGCTGCGCACCTCCCCCGGGCGGATCCGCGCGATGCTCACCAGCTCGCCTCCGTCATGCTCCGCAGGACCGCCACCGTCAGGTTGCGCAGTAGCGGGACCTTCCAGCCGTTGTCCGGCAGCGGCCGCGCGGCGAGCAGCTCCTCGTCGGCGCCGCGCTCGAACGTGTCCACGGTGGCCGGCGCGCCGCGCATCGCGCGCTCCGCGGCCCAGGCCCGCCACGGCAGGTGGGCCACCCCGCCCCAGGCGATGCGCACGTCCCGGACCGTGCCGTCGCGCACGTCGAGGGCGGCCGCGACCGAGCCGGCGGCGAACGCGAACGACGCGCGGTCGCGGACCTTGCGGTAGGTGGAGCCGGCCGCCATCGGCAGCGGTGGCAGTACCACACCCGTCACCAGGGCACCGCGGGGAAGGTTGGTGTCGCGGTCGGGCCGGTCGCCCGGCCGCCGGTAGAGGTCGTGGACGCTGATCCGGTCGGGCCCGTGCGGGCCGAGGAACTCCACCTGGGCGTCCATGATGGACAGTGCCACGGCCAGGTCGGAGGGGTTGGTGGCGACGCACTGCCGGGAGGCGCCGAGGATCGCCAGGTCGCGGTGCTCGCCCTCGATCGCGGCGCAGCCGGCGCCGGGCTCGCGCTTGTTGCACGCCTTGGTGACGTCCTGGAAGTACCGGCAGCGCGTGCGCTGCAGGAGGTTGCCGCCGAGCGTGGCGCGGTTGCGCAGCTGCCCGGACGCGCCGGAGAGCAGGGCGAGCGACACCGCGGGGTAGCGCTCGCGCACGGCCGGGTGGGCGGCCAGGTCGCTGTTGGAGACCAGCGCGCCGGCCCGCACGGCGCCGTTCGGCAGCGTCTCGACGTCGCGGTACGGCAGGTCGCCGACGTCCACCACGACCTCGGGCGCGCTCACCCCGAGCTTCATGAGGTCGACGAGGTTGGTGCCGCCGGCCAGGTAGACGCGGCCCGGGCGGGCCATGGTGGCCACCGCGGCGGCCGGCTCGGCGGCGCGCTCGTAGACGAACGGCTTCATCGACCGACCGCCTCGGCGACGGCGGCGACGATGTTCACGTAGGCACCGCAGCGGCAGATGTTGCCGCTCATCCGCTCGCGGATCTCGTCCTCGGCGCTCACGTCGCCGGTGCCGGTGAGGACGCTCGGCCAGCCCTGCTCGAGCTCGTCGAGCAGGCCGACGGCCGAGCACACCTGGCCCGGCGTGCAGTAGCCGCACTGCAGCGCGTCGTGCTCGGCGAACGCCTCCTGCACCGGGTGCAGCCCGTCGCCGGCGTTGAGTCCCTCGACGGTGGTGACGGCGGCCGCGTCGACGCTGACCGCGAGGATGAGGCAGCTGTTCACCCGCCGCCCGTCGAGCAGCACGGTGCACGCCCCGCACTGCCCGTGGTCGCAGCCCTTCTTGGTGCCGGGCAGCCCGAGCTCCTCACGCAGCACGTCGAGCAGCGTGGCCCGGTTGTCCGTGCGCAGCTCCTGCCGCCGCCCGTTGACGTGCAGCGTCACGTCGCTCGTCGTTCGCATGTCGCCCACGACCGGCGTGCTGCCCGCCCCGCACCGGATGATGCCCGGCGGGGTCCGAGATCACCCTTCCTTGACCTCAAGTGCACTTCAGGTCCGACGCTGGGTGCATGCGTGCGATCGAGGTGGCCCGGTTCGGCGGGCCGGAGGTGCTGGTGCCGGTGGAGGTGCCGGACCCGCGGCCGGTGCCGGGGGCGGTGGTGGTGGATGTGGCGGCGGCCGACACCCTGTGGGTGGAGACCCGGATCCGGGCGGGGCTCGCCGGGGCCTTCTTCCCGGTCGAGCCGCCGTACGTGCCCGGGGCCGGCTTCGCGGGGACGGTCCGCACGGTCGGCAGCGGCGTCGATCCACAGTGGATCGACCGGCGGGTCGTCGTGCGGACCGGGCACACCGGCGGCTACGTGGAGCGGGCGGCGGTGCCGTGGACCAGCCTGGTCCCGGTCCCGGACGGGGTCGGGCTGCGCGACGCGGCGGCGGTGCTGCACGACGGCGTGACCGCGCTCGCCCTCGCCGACGTGGTGAAGCTCACCGCCGGCGACCGGGTGCTGGTGACGGCCGCCGCGGGCGGGATGGGGGCGCTGCTCGTCCAGCTGGCCCGCGGCCTGGGTGCGACTGTGGTCGCCGCGGCCGGCGGGCCGGCCAAGCTCGACCGGCTGCGCGGGCTCGGCGCGCACGTGCTGGCCGACTACACCGCGCCGGGCTGGACGGACCGGGTGTGGGAGGCGACCGGCGGGCTCGACGTGGTGCTCGACGGCGCCGGCGGCGACTACGGCCGGGCCGCGTTCGACCTCGTCGCCGACGGCGGCCGGTTCTCCGCGCACGGCACCCCGGCCGGCGCGTTCGCGGTCGCCGACCCGGGGGTGGCCCGGGGGCGCGGGGTCACCGCGACCGGCATCGAGGCCGTGCAGCTGGACCCGGAGGCGTTCCGCGCCTACCTCGTGCGGGCGCTCGCAGCCGTGGCCGCCGGCCGGCTGCGGCCGCTCGTCGGGCAGACGTTCCCGCTGGAGCGGGCCGCCGCCGCGCACCGCGCGATCGAGGCCCGCACCGCGGTCGGCAAGACGCTGCTAACAGTCGCATGAGACGGCCCAGCGGGGGGCCGTGAGGTCGTCGGCCGGGCGGTGGTCGCGGCCCGCCGGCGTCTCGAACGTCAGGCCCTCGCGGACCCAGTACTCGTAGCCGCCGAGCATCTCGCGGACCCGGTAGCCGAGCCTGGCGAACTCCAGCGCGGCCCTCGTGGCGCCGTTGCAGCCGGGGCCCCAGCAGTACGTCACGACGTCGGCGTCGCGGGGGATCTCGGCCGGGGCGCGGCCGGCGATCTCGGCGGTCGGCAGGTGCACGGCGCCGGGGACGTGGCCTTGGGCCCAGGCCTGCGGGCCGCGGGAGTCGACCAGGACGAAGCCGGGGGTGCCGGCCTCCAGCAGGGCGTGGACGTCGCTGACGTCGGTCTCGAAGGTCAGGCGGGCGGTGAAGTGGGCGATCGCGTCGGTCATGGCGTCCATGGTCGTTTTTCTGAGGGCGGCCGGGACAGTGGCGGTAACGACGCCGTACGCTAATATCCCGCCATGTTGCGTGTGTCGGTGCTGGCGTACCCGGGGATGTCGGTGTTCGAGACGGGCATCGTGACCGAGGTGTTCGGGCTGCCCCGACCGGAGTTCTCCGTGCCGTGGTACGACCTCGTGGTGTGCGCGCCGTCGGCGGATCCGGTGCCGGTCATCGGAGGTGCGCAGCTGCACACGCCGCACGGGCTGGACGCGTTCGCGGCCGCCGACACCGTCATCGTGCCCGGCGTCGCGGGCGTGCACGGCGACCCGCCCGCGGCGGTGCTCGACGCGCTGCGGCACGCCCATGCGCGCGGCGCGCGCATCCTGTCGATCTGCTCCGGCGCGTTCGCGCTCGCCGCCGCCGGGCTGCTCGACGGGCGGCGGGCCACCACGCACTGGCGCTACGCCGAGGTGTTCCGGCGCCGGTTCCCGGCCGTCGACCTCGACCCCGACGTGCTGTACATCGCCGACGGGCCGGTCTGGACGAGCGCGGGCAGCGCCGCCGGGCTGGACCTGTGCCTGCACGTGGTCCGCTCCGACCACGGCGCCGCGATCGCCAACGCCGTGGCGCGGCGGCTCGTCGTCCAGCCGCACCGCGACGGCGGGCAGGCGCAGTACATCGAGAGCCCCATGCCGCCGGCGGCCGAGGACGACCGGATCGCCGCCAGCATCGCCTGGGCCCTGGAGCACCTGGCCGAGCCGATGACGGTCGAGGGGCTCGCCGCGCGGGCGCACATGTCGCCGCGCACCTACCTGCGGCACTTCGCCCGGGCCACCGGCACCTCGCCGATCCGCTGGCTGATCCGCCAGCGCGTGCAGGCCAGCCTGGCGCTGCTGGAGACCAGCGACGAGCCGGTCGAGCGGATCGCGACCGCCGTGGGATTCGAGACGCCGGTGACGTTCCGCCACCACTTCGCGGGCGTCATGCGCACCTCCCCGTCGTCGTATCGAAATGCGTTTCGAGCCCGGGCGGCTCTGGGGTAGCGTCACGCGTCGTGCCGGTGTGGGGGACGCTCGTCGGGCTGGGCTTCCGGCGCTGGTCGGCCTACCGCACGGCGGCGTTCGCCGGCGCGTTCACCAACACCGTGTTCGGCCTGATCCGGGCCGCCGTCGTGCTGGCCACCGTCGGCGTGGCGGGCGGGACGCTCGCCGGCTACGACGCGCGCAGCGTGGCCACCTACGTGTGGCTCGGGCAGGCGCTCATCGGCCCGGTGCACCTCGGCGCCTGGACCGACCTCGCCCAGCGCATCCGCACCGGCGACATCGCCGTCGACCTGGCCCGGCCGGTCGACCCGATGCTCGCGTACCTCGCCGCCGACCTCGGCCGCGCCGCCTTCCTGTTCCTGCCGCGCGGCCTGCCGCCGCTCGCCGTCGGCGCGTTCGTGACCGGCCTGTCCCTGCCCGCGACGCCGCTGCCGTACCTGCTGGGCCTGGTGAGCGCCGTGCTCGCCGTCGGCGTGTCGTTCGGCTGCCGCTGGCTGCTGAGCCTCAGCGCGTTCTGGCTGCTCGACCTGCGCGGGCCGACCACGCTGTACCTCGTGCTGACCGCCGTCCTCACCGGCCTGGCGGTGCCCGTGCACTGGTTCCCGCCGTGGCTGGCCACGCTCGCCGACGCCACGCCGTTCCCCTCGATGCTCCAGGCGCCGATCGACATCCTGAGCGGGCGGATCACCGGCGGCGCGGCGGTGGCGGGCCTCGGGGTGCAGGCCGCCTGGCTGGCCGGGCTGCTCGCCGCCGGCTCGCTGATCTTCCGGTTCGGCGCGCGCCGCCTGGTGGTACAGGGTGGCTAGCCCTTATCTCACGCTCGTCGCGCTGCGGATGCGGTCCCAGACGGCGTACCGCGGCTCGTTCGCGATCGAGGTCGCGGCCAGCCTCGGGGCGACCGCGACCGGGTTCGCCGAGCTGTACGTCATCTTCGCCAACGTGCCGGTGCTCGGCGGGCTCGACTTCGACGCGGCGCTGCTGGTGTTCGCCCTCGGGCACATCGCGTTCAGCCTCGCCGACCTCGTCGTCGGGCACCTCGACACGCTGCCGAACTACCTGCGGGCCGGGACGCTCGACGCCTTCCTGCTGCGCCCGCTGCCGGTCCTCGCCCAGCTGATCACCGACGACCTGTCGCTGCGCCGGCTCGGCCGTACCGCCGCCGGATCCGTGATCGCGGGCGTGGCCCTCGCCCGGACCGCGCCCGGATGGAGCGTCGCCAATGCCGGGCTCGTCGCGCTGACGATCGTGAGCGGCGCCGCCATCTTCGCCGCCATCTTCGTCAGCGCGGCGGCGGTGCAGTTCTGGATGGTCGACGGGGCCGAGTTCACCTCGTCGTTCGTCTACGGCGGCAGCTACGCGGCGCAGTTCCCCACGAGCATCTACACCGCGCCGCTGCGGGTCCTGTTCACGTTCGTGGTGCCGGCGGCGTTCACCGCCTACCTGCCGGTGCTGACCCTCCTCGGCCTGCCCGGGCCGTTCCCGTCGTGGACCGGCTGGTGTACGCCGGTCGCCGCGGCCGGGGCGTGGGCGGTCGCGCTGCTGGGCTGGCGGACCGGGCTGCGGCACTACACGGGGACGGGATCATGATCATCGAGGTCGAGGCGCTGGAGCGGCGGTTCAAGGCGGTCAAGGCCGTCGACGGGCTCACGTTCGCGATCCCGGCGGGCGCGGCGGTCGGCTACATCGGCGCGAACGGCGCCGGGAAGTCGACCACCATCAAAATGCTGACCGGCATCCTCAAGCCGACCGCGGGCCGGGCCCGCACGTGCGGGCTCGAGCCGCTGCGCCACCGCCGGCAGCTGGCCCGCCGCATCGGCGTCGTCTTCGGGCAGCGCAGCCAGCTGTGGTGGGACCTGCCGCTGCGCGACTCCTACCGGGCCCTGGCCGCAATCCACCGGCTCGACCGGGCGGCCGCCGGGCGCCGCCTGGACGAGCTGGCCGACCGCCTCGATCTCGGGGAGTTCCTCGGTACCCCGGTCCGGCAGCTCTCGCTGGGCCAGCGCATCCGCGGCGAGGTCGCGGCGGCCCTGCTGCACTCCCCGGAACTGCTCATCCTCGACGAGCCGACGATCGGGCTCGACGTGCTGAGCAAGGAGCGCCTGCGGGTGTTCCTCACCGAGCAGCGCGAGCTGCACGGCACCAGCCTGCTGCTGGCCACCCACGACATGGGCGACGTGCACCGGCTCACCGGCCGCATCCTGGTCGTCGACCACGGACGGCTCGCGTTCGACGGCACGCTCGCGCAGCTCGCCGGCCACGTCGGCGCCGAGCGGATCGTGGTGCTCGACCTGGCCGAGCCCGCCCCCGACCTGACCGGGGTGCCCGGCACCCGGTTCATCGGCGCCGAGGCCGGCGGGCTGCGCCAGCGGCTGGCGTTCGCCCCGGGCTCCTCGACCGTCGCGGCGGTGCTGGCCGCGGTGGCCGAGCGGGCCCAGGTCCACGACCTCACGATCGAGGAACCCGACATCGAGGCCGTGGTGCGCCGCCTGTACCTGCTAGGTTCGGCGTCGTGACGATGAGTGGCGGGGACGTCCTGCGGTCGGTGGCGCTGGTCCGGGAAGCCTTCGGCGACGTGCCGGACGACGGCTGGGGCCGTCCGGCGGGCACGCTGACCTGGTCGTGCTGGGAGACGATCGAGCACATGGCGGACGACCTGTTCGCCTACGCCGGTCAGGTGGCGCTGGCCGACCCGCCCCGCGAGACCTACCTGCCGATCGTGTGGCGCACGATGCGCGACGACGGCCCCGCCAGCACGATCTTCGTCGAGGCCACGGGCGGCACGCTCGGCCTGATGCGGGTGCTGGAGGCGTGCGGCACGATGCTGGCCGGCGTCGTCGACTCCGCGCCGGCGGACCGCCGCGGCTACCACCCGTACGGGATCAGCGACCCCGAGGGCTTCGCCGCGATGGGCGTCGTCGAGGTGCTCGTGCACGCGTGGGACGTGGCCGACACCGTGGGCCGAGCGTGGAAGCCGCCGGCCGACCTGTGCCAGGCGGTGCTGGACCGGCTGTTTCCCGGGGTACCGTCGGGCGACGACCCGTGGCAGGTGCTGCTGTGGGCGACCGGCCGCGCCGAGCTGCCCGGCCATCCGGCCCGTGCGGACTGGCGCTGGGACGGGCGCCCCCTAGCCGAGCGCGGCTAGCGCCTCCACCGGCGGGATCACGTAGTAGGCGCCCGTGAGCGGGGTCGTGTAGCGGGTCAGCGCGTCGCGCACCCCGTCGCCGACCCCGGCCATGCGGCGCAGCATCTCGGCGAGCGGGTACTGGCTCGCGCAGAAGCCCACGAACATCGTGCCGTGGTCGCGCACGGTGCCGTACGCCGTGTTCCGCCGGAAGATCTTCAGCTCCTCCCCGTCCTGCTCGATGACCGTGCGGGAGACGTGCGACGTCGGCGGCTGGTGGTCCTCGTCGAGCTCGACGCTGTCGGCCTTGGTGCGGCCGATGACCTGCTCCTGCTGCTGCCGGGTCAGGGCCTCGAAGGCGCCGGTGTCGTGCCGCCACTGCTGGACCAGGACGATGCCCGTGCCGTCGCGCGTGGCGACGCCCGGGGCCAGGCTCCTGGGCGGGTTCTCGGTGCCGTCGATGAATCCCGTCAGGTCGCGGTCGTGGTGGTACATCCAGCCGGTGACCTCGGTGGCGACCGTCGCCACCGGGTCGAGGACGGCGAACGCGGCCCGCGTGTAGTCGAACAGGGCGGTGCGGTCGGCGCCGGCCAGCCACAGCCAGGCGTCGTGCTGGGTGGCGGGCATCGTGAAGCCGTCGGGGCCCACGACCGGCTCGGTGAAGTCCTCGGCGCCGTTGCCCCACAGTGAGGGCCGGATCCCGGCCACCACGTTGACCGCTCCTGTGGCCGGCATCGGCTCGCCCACCGCGTTGAGGGCTCGTCCGAGGTCGTCGATATTGACTCCTGGTCTGAGGTCGAGCTCCAGGTAGACGTGCTCGGCGAGGGCCGCCGCGAAGATGCCGGGCTGTGGGGTCGGGGCCATGGGGGGATGGTACTTACCTCAAGATCGGCAGGACATTTGTCACCGCGGTCGTGAGACGTCCAACTCTGCACGCTTCGTGTGCGCGTTCGTACGGTTTGGTCATGGACGCGGTTGCGCTCGAAAATCTGTCATACGCCTACGGCACAGTGCGGGCCGTGGAGGACGTGTCGCTGCGGATCGCCGCCGGGGAGGTCGTCGCCGTGCTCGGGCCCAACGGGGCCGGGAAGTCGACGACGCTGCTGATGCTGCTCGGCCTGCTGCCGCCGCGCACCGGCAGCGTGCGGCTGTTCGGCCGCCCGCCCGCGGCGGCCGTCGCGGCCGGGCAGGTCGGGGCGATGCCGCAGGTCGGCGGGCTGCTGCCGCACGCCACCGTCGGCGACCTGCTGCGCTTCCTGCACGACGTCTATCCGAAGCCGATGCCGGTCGCCGAGGCGCTCGAGCTGGCCGACCTCACCGGCCTGGCCCGGCGGCCGGCCGAGCGGCTCTCCGGCGGGCAGGGCCAGCGGCTGCGCTTCGCGATGGCGGTCATCGGCCGGCCCGACCTGCTCGTGCTCGACGAGCCGACGGCGGCGCTCGACGTGGCCGCGCGGCGCTCCTTCTGGGCCGCGATGCGCAGCTACGGGCGCACGGTCCTGTTCTCCACGCACTACCTGGAGGAGGCCGACGCCAACGCCGACCGCATCGTCGTGCTCGACCGGGGCCGGGTCATCGCCGACGGCACGGCCGCCGAGGTGAAGCGGCGCGTCGACGTGCGCACGGTGAGCGTCGCCCTGGCCGCGGTCGACTACTCGGTCCTGCCGGGCGTCGTCGCCGTCCACCGCCGCAGCGACCGCGCCGTGCTCACCACCACCGACGCCGACGGGACGGTGCTCGCGCTCGCCGCCGCCGGGCTGCTGCGCGACCTGGAGGTCGGCGGGGCCGACCTCGAGTCGGCGTTCCTCGCCCTGACCGCCCGGGAGGCCTGAATGCTGCCCTACGTCCGCCTGGAGCTGCGCCGGCTGGTCCGCATGCCGGGGCTGCTCATCTTCGCCGTCCTCATGCCGCTGCTGAGCTACCTGCTCTTCACCAACCTCACCACCGTCACCGGCCAGGACCAGGCCACCGCCGCCACCTACGCGATGGTGTCCATGGCCGCCTACGGGGCGATCGGCGCGGTGCTCAACTACGCGTCGGGCCTGGTGCTCGACCGCTCGATCGGCTGGCTGCGCCAGCTGCGGCTGACCCCGCTGCCGCCGGTCAAGGTGGTGCTCGGCAAGGGCGTCACGGCCCTGGCCACCGCGCTGGTGCCGGTGCTCGCGCTGTGCGGGGCGGCGGTCGCCGTCAACGGCGTGTCGCTGCGCCCCGGCCAGTGGCTGGCGATCGTGCCCCTGCTGTGGGTGGGCTCGCTCCCGTTCGCGCTGCTGGGCATCGGGCTGGGCTGCCTGGCGACGGCGCAGACGGTGCAGCCGCTCAATCTCCTGGTGTACCTCGGGCTGTCGATCGCCGGCGGGCTCTGGCTCCCGCTCGACGTCCTGCCCGGGTGGCTCGCCGCCGTGGGCCGGTGGCTGCCGACGCACGCCTACGCCGACATGGCCTGGCGGGTGGCGTTCGGCGGCGCGCCCACAGTGACCGACGTGCTGACCCTCGTCGCGTGGCTGGTGCCGTTCACGGCGCTCGCCGTGTTCGGCTACCAGCGCTCCACCCGCAGCGTCGCGGTGCTGTGACAGGGTGGACGACGTGAGCCAGCGCCGGTGGTGCCCCTCGATCGCGGGGATGATCTGGGTCGCCGTGTGGACGTTCCCGCTGCTCGACACCCTGAGCACGGTGCGCGAGCCGGTCAGCGGCACGGCCCTCGCCCTCTTCTGGGCGCTCTACGTCTACACGACGGCGCTCGGCTTCGAGGGCGAGGAGGTCACCCGCACCAAGCGCACGCTCCACGCGATCGTGGCGGCGCTGGGCCTGACGATCGCCGCCGTCCACGGCTCGCACTGGCTGGTGGTGCTGCTGTTCGTGTCGGTCTGCGGCATCGCCGTCTACGGCGGCACCGCGAAGCCGGTCGCCGCCCTGGGCCTGTTCCTCGCCGCGCTCGCCGCGACCGCCGTGATCGGCCTGGCCCACGGCGTCCCGGTCGCCGAGCTCGCCAGCACGCTGGTCGCCACGGTGCTGTCCTCGGCCCTCGTCGCCGTGGTCCGCCAGCTCAACCGCACGGTCGGCGAGCTGCGGCGCACCCGCGAGGCGCTCGCCGTGGCCGCGGTCGCCGAGGAGCGGCTGCGGTTCTCCCGCGACCTGCACGACCTGCTCGGCCACACGCTGTCGGTCATCGTGGTCAAGGCCGAGGTGGTCCGCCGCCTGGCCGAGCGCGACCCGGCCGCGGCCGCCGCCCAGGCCGCCGACATCGAGGACGTGGGCCGCCGCGCGCTGGTCGAGATCCGCGAGGCGGTGACCGGCTACCGGGAGAGCGGCCTGACGGCCGAGCTGACCCGCGCCCGCGGCGCCCTGTCCTCGGCGGGCATCACGGCGGAGGTCCAGCGCGCGGCCGCCCCGCTGCCCGACCCGGCCGACCACCTGCTGGCCTGGGTCCTGCGCGAGGCCGTGACCAACGTGGTCCGCCACAGCGAGGCCAGGACCTGCACGATCACCCTGACCACGGACAACGCCGCCGCCACGCTGTCGGTGGCCGACGACGGCCGCTTCACGGCGACGACCCAGACCCTGCCGGGCAACGGCTTACGGGGCCTGACGGAGCGCTTACGCGCCGTGGGCGGCACCCTGGAGACGGGCCCACGCCCGGGCGGCGGCTTCACGCTGCAGGCCCACGTCCCCCTGCCCGCGCCCGCATGACCCGGCCGCCCGCTACCTGCGCCCGCCCGCCCACGCCGCCGCCCACGCCCACCTCCCGCCTACGCCACGTCCGCACGACCGCTCCACGGTGCCGGCCCGCACCCACCGCGCCACCGCACCGATCCACGCCATCCCTCGTCCGCGGCGCCGCTCCACAGCTCCGTCTCGCACTCACCGCTCTCTCGCACCGATCCGCGTCCACCCCTCGTGCGCGCCACCGCTGTATGGCTCCGTCCCACGCCCGCCCTTCTCCACATCGCTGCGCACCCACCCCTGTCCGCGCCACAATCGCGCCACCGCTCCACGGCTCCGTCGCGCGGCCGCCCTTCCTCTGCCGCACCGCTTCGCGCCCAACCCCTGCGTCCGTCGCGGCGGCGTGCTGCTCGTCGCGTCCGTTGGGGGTGGCGTCGGGTCGGCGGTCCGGCGGTGGCGCGGCGGGGGTCGCGTATCTTGGGCCCGTGGTTGTAGGCGGGCGGCTGTGACGATCCGGATTCTGCTGGCCGAGGACCAGGGCATGATGCGCGGGGCGCTCGCGCTCCTGCTGGGGCTGGAGCCCGACCTCGAAGTGGTCGCGCAGGTGGCCACCGGGGACGCGGTCGTGCCCACGGCGGTGCGGGAGCGGCCCGACGTGGCGCTGCTCGACATCGAGATGCCCGGGGGTGACGGGCTGACCGCGGCGGCCGAGCTGCGGCGGCGGCTGCCGGGGTGCCGGGTGCTCATCCTGACGACGTTCGGGCGGCCCGGGTACCTGCGGCGGGCGATGGAGGCCGGGGCAAGCGGGTTCCTGGTCAAGGACGGCCCGGTCGAGGAGCTGGCGGCCGCCATCCGCCGGGTGCTGGCCGGCGAACGGGTGGTCGACCCCGCCCTGGCCGCGGCCGCGCTGGCCGCCGGCCCGGATCCGCTCACCGACCGCGAGCGCGACGTGCTGCGCGAGGCGGCCGGCGGCTCGACGGTGGCCGACATCGCCGCGCGGCTGCACCTCTCCGAGAGCACGGTCCGCAACTACCTCTCGGCCGCCATCACGAAGACGGGCACGCGCAACCGCATCGAAGCCGTGGGCGTCGCCCAGTCCAACGGCTGGCTCTGACCCCACCCGCCGACCCGCACCCGCCCGCACCCGCCCAAGGTGCTAGCGCTCCGGGGCTGGCCGCACCCACCCGCACCGCACCCACCCACGCTGCCCGCGCCCGCTCCGCCCACCCGCGCCGCTCGTGCCCCAGGGCAGCCCGCGTCTGCCCTGGGTGCTGCGGCCGCGCCACCCGCGCCGGTCATCGCCGTCGGAGCCGGTCGGGTTGCAGTTGACCTTGGAAACTCTTTGCTGCCCCGACGACAGCAACATTCCACGGTCAGCGAGCCCGGGGGCGAGGCACGCCGAAGCCGGCGGAGTGAATGCCGTCGAGGGCCCGGGCAGCGGGGCTTCCTACCGAACTGGGGGCCGGCGGGGTGGGGGCAGGGTGCACCGACGCGGCGGGGGCGGCGCGCTTCCAGCACGCTAATCCGTATTAGTGCACGGCGCAAGACGGTAACGAAAAGCTCGCACCGCATTGACCTGGACGTGGCCCGGCGCGCAGGATTTGCCGCCAACGGGTGCTGATACGCATTAGTCAACGGAGGTGAGGGCGGCAATGGTCGGGCGGCGGATCACACAGCGGGACATCGCGCGGATGACCGGGGTCAGCCAGGCCACCGTCTCGCTCGTGCTGAACGACCGGGCCGACAGCGGGGTGCGCATCGCGCCCGAGACTCGGCAGCGGGTGCTCGACGCCATCCGGGCCACCGGCTACGTGGCCGACGTCGTCGGGCGGCGGCTTGCCGATCGGAGCAACCGGATCCTCGGCGTCTTCACGTACGAGCCGGTCTTCCCCAGCGCGGCCGCCGACTTCTACCACCCCTTCCTCATCGGCATCGAGGAGCGCGCCGAGGAGCTCGGCTGCGACCTGCTGCTGTTCACCAGCACGCCCGTCGTGGACGGGCGGCGGCGGCTCTTCGAGGGGGACAACCGGATGCGGCTCGCCGACGGCTGCATCCTCCTCGGCCGGTCGATCGACCGGATCGAGCTCGAACGGCTCGTCGCCGAAGGGCATCCGTTCGTGTCGGTCGGGCGACGCGACGGCGACAGCGTGCCGTACGTCGGCGCCGACTACGCGACCGCCGTCGGCGCCCTCGTGCGCAAGGCCGTCGCCCTGGGGCACCGCAGGCTCGCCTACGTCGGGACCGGCGGGCCGGCCGAGTCGCACGCCGACCGGCTCGAGGGGTTCGCCGAGGCGTGCCTGAGCACCGGCGCGGTCGGCGTGCACCACCCGCGGCTCGACCAGGCCGTCCGCGGCGACTTCACCGCGATCCTGCTGGAGGAGCCGGCCGACGCGGGCGAGGCGATCAGGGCGCTGGAGCACCACGGCAAGCCGGAGGTCTCCGTCGTCGCGCTCGGCGAGCCCACCCGCCGGAGCACGACACCGGCACCGAAGGACCTGACCCGGTTCCGCACGCCGCGGCGCGAGATGGGCTGGCAGGCGGCCGACGAGCTCGCCGCGCTCGTCGGCGACCCGGCGAGTGCGCCGGTGCGGCGCCTCCTGCCGTGCGAGCTGGTCGAAGGCGTGACCCTGAGTGCAGTACACCATTGATCAAGGAGTGCATGTGAAGGAGATGTCGGCGGACGTCCTCGTCGTGGGCGGCGGGCTCGGCGGCGTCGCGGCGGCCCTGGCGGCGCTGCGGGCCGGCCGGTCGGTCGTGCTCACCGAGGAGTTCGACTGGCTCGGCGGCCAGCTCACCAGCCAGGCCGTGCCACCGGACGAGCACTCCTGGGTGGAGCAGTTCGGCGTGACGGCGAGCTACCGCGCGCTGCGCGAGGGGATCCGCGCGTACTACCGGCGCCACTACCCGCTGACCGACGCCGCCCGCCGCTGGACCCACCTCAACCCGGGTGCCGGCGGGGTGAGCCGCCTCTGCCACGAGCCGGCGGTGGCGAAGGCGGTCATCGAGGCCATGCTCCTGCCGTACCAGAGCGGCGGCCGCCTCCACATCCTCCAGCCCTACCGGCCGGTCAGCGCCGACACGGACGGCGACCGCGTCACGGCCGTCACCGTCGCCGGCAACGGTCACGAGGTCACGATCACCGCGCGGTACGTCATCGACGCCACCGAGACCGGTGAGCTCCTGCCCCTGACCGGAACCGAGTACGTCACCGGGTTCGAGGCCCAGGAGGAGACCGGCGAGCCGAGCGCCCCGCAGACCGCGCAGCCGATGAACATGCAGGCCGTCTCGGTGTGCTTCGCGATCGACCACGTCGACGGCGACCACACCATCGACAAGCCGGCGAGCTACGACTTCTGGCGCGCGTACACCCCGCCGTTCTGGGGCGGGCCGCTGCTGAGCTTCCGCTCCCCCAGCCCGCGCACCCTGGTGATCGGCGAGCGCGGCTTCACCCCGAACCCCGACGACGACCCGCTGCGGGTCCGCGCCGACCAGCGCCGCGACCCGGGCGACGGCAACCTGTGGACGTTCCGGCGCATCGCCGCGCGGAAGCTGTTCCGGGAGGGCGCCTACGCCAGCGACATCACGCTCGTGAACTGGCCGATGATCGACTACTTCGAATCCCCCGTCATCGACGTGCCTGATGCTCAGCACCACCTCGACAACGCGAAAGAGCTGTCCAGGTCCGTCCTCTACTGGCTGCAGACCGACATGGGCTTCAAGGGGCTGCGCCTGCGCGGCGACGTCACCGGCAGCGCGGACGGCCTCGCCCAGGCGCCCTACATCCGCGAGTCGAGAAGGATCAAGGCCGAGTACACGATCGTCGAGCAGGACCTGTCCCACGCCGTGCGCGGCGACAAGGGCAGCGTCGCCTACCACGACTCGGTCGGCATCGGCATGTACCGCATCGACCTGCACCCGTCGACCGGCGGCGACACGTACATCGACGTCGCGTCCAGCCCGTTCCAGATCCCGCTGGGCGCGCTGATCCCACGCCGGATGGAGAACCTCCTGCCGGCCAGCAAGAACCTCGGCACCACCCACATCACGAACGGCTGCTACCGCCTGCATCCCGTCGAGTGGAA